>CAZALG010000081.1:0-8249 GCA_964485935.1 uncultured bacterium
TTTATAAAAACAGCAGAAGTTAAAGCTTTGCTTAAAACACCTGTTAACTTTCTAAGTGCCTGAGACATAAGGCGCGCTCTAAGACCCATGTGGGCATCACCCATTTCTCCCTCAATCTCAGCTTTTGGCACGAGGGCTGCTACCGAATCTATTGTTATTAAGTCAACTGCTCCGCTCCTAACCAGCATTTCCGCTATTTCCAGAGCTTCTTCTCCCGTGTCGGGTTGCGATATCAGTAAGTCTTCCGTGTTCACACCGAGCGTTTTCGCGTATTTCGGGTCGAGGGCGTGTTCGACATCGATAAAAGCGACTGTTCCTCCTCGTTTTTGAGATTCGGCAGCGATATGAAGAGCCAGCGTAGTTTTTCCCGATGCTTCCTTTCCGTATATTTCGATAGCTCTGCCTCTGGGGATTCCTCCTATTCCCAGTGCGGCATCGAGAGAAATAGAACCAGTTGGTATAACAGGAACTTCTATTGTTTTTTTGCTACCTAATTTCATTAATGCGCCATCTCCGTATTGTTTATTTATTTTACTCATTACGGAATCGATAGCTTTCTTTTTATCTTTATCCATAATTACCTCCTCAAAAAGAGTATTATAATAGATATAGGCAAGAAAACGACAAATAGAACAAACATTAGTTTCCAGTTAATTTTTGTCCTTCCTTTTAACCATATCCAGATTGCTTCATAAGAACCAAAAATTCCCGCTAAACTTCCGACAGATACTGAGTATAAGAGAAGTTTTGCATCGTTTGAAAGTGAAGGTGTAATCAAAGAAAGAAGATTAGATGAAAGTCCAATTGATCCTACACTTCCGGCAGAATATATTATCCATGGGGGTAAATTGATGCCCGTTATTGGGAAAAAATAGAATATATAGAAAACAGCAAAAGAAGTTCCCACGGGTACAAAAACCCACCAGTTAACAGCTTTTAAAGGACCTGTTCCCATAAATACGATACAAAAAATCCCTCCCAGTATTACTAATCCTGAAAGGCTAATGTTATAGTGTTTATCAATATTAAAATATCCAAAAACAAAAAAGAGTAAAATTAAGGAGAATATGAGTTCCGCTTTTTTCCATTTTACAGAACTGCTTGTATCTTTTATTTTATTTTTTTTGCAGATAAAATAGGTTACCGCGAGGAAAACGAGGAGACTTGCTATCCATAAAGGTAGCATTATTGAAGTGAAGTTGTAAATGCTTAAGGAGGGGGCACCTTTACCCAAAGCTATTGATATATAAATATTTCTGAGATTTCCAAATGGGGTTAGAATGCTTCCCATTATTGTGGAGGCAATGAGTAAGGTAAAAATTTTTTCTTTTTCTTGGAACCGCAAAATCCATTTATCGAAAGTGGAAATCAGAACAAAAGAAAGGAAGAATGGTGCCATAATATGAGATAGTACTACAAGCATCATAGTTGCTTTTTGTTCGTTTGTGTTTTTTAGTATTTTTTCGCCTAAGAAATCGATTATTTCAGAACGTTTAATCGACGCTGCTGAGAAAGCGAGTATAAGAATTAAAAATATGTATGCTATCGGAGGATGAACCGTCAAAATTTACCCCCTTAGAGGGGCCTCCGAAACGATTTCATATATTGGTCCTTTTGGTGTTAGCGTGCTTTTAAAAAGAGTAACTTCATTTACGGAAAAAGAATCAAATGAGAAGTCGGTGTTTTCAGGTAAGCTGTATTTTCCATTTTTAATCCTTGCAAATGTTATATGTGGAGTAAATTTTCTTATTTCTTTTTCAAAACCAAGATCGTGGACCTTGTTTTCTACAGTTGAAAATAATTCAGTCAGGTGTTTGACTCCTTCCTCTACACCAACCCACAGGATTTTTGCCCTTTTTTGAGAAGGGAAAGCCCCGACTCCTTTTAGGGAAACTTTAAATGGGGAAAATTCTCCCTCTATTTCTTTAATTTTACCTTCAATAGCAGGCATTTTATCTGTTTCTCCCAGAAACTTTAGGGTAATGTGTAAGTTTTCTTTTTTTACCCACTTTACAGAGGGCGGAGTTTTCAAATACTCATATAAAGATGAAATTAAAATTTTAGCCTCCTCTGGTATCCTGATTGCTGTAAATAATCTTATTTTATCTCCTCCAGTAAAATTTTTAACATTTCCAGAACTCTTATTCCAGCCAACTTTCTTATATCTTCTCTATTTCCTTTAAGATGCACTATATTAGTAATTATCTTCTGCGGAATGTCAACTCCCAGAGCAACTGTTCCCACAGGTTTGTTCTCGGTTCCACCAGTCGGGCCCGCAATACCAGAAGAGGAAATACCGACATCGGTTTTTAATAGTTTTTTTACCCCAATAGCCATTTCCCTGACTGTTTCCCGGGAGACGGTTCCGAAGTTCTTTAGAGTTTCAGGAGAAACGGAAAGCAGAGACGTCTTTATTTTATTAGAATATGCGATTACTCCACCGGTAAAATAATCAGAACTACCGGGAATAGAAGTTAAAAAGGAGCCAATCAGCCCTCCGGTGCAGGACTCTGCCACGGAAACAGTCCAACCTTTTTTTCGCAATAAATTTCCTATATCTTCAAGTAGCTTTATATAATGTTTCTGCATTATAAAGGTTTTATGGTGTGCATAACAAATAAAAAAATGCTTGCTAATATTCCTGCTATTATGTCGTCTAAGACTACGCCTGTTTTTATTTGTTCTACTTTTTTTATAGGGGGGATTTTAAAAATATCGAACAGTCGAAATAGAATCAGCCCGATAATCAATGTCGACACATCTTTGTTATGAAAAGCAAATGTTACTATTGTACCAATAACTTCATCGAGAGTAAACCAGGAGGGATCACCTGAAATTTCGAGAGATAATAGTATACTCAGTAATAGAATCCCGAAAGCAATTACAAAGTAATAGGGAGAGGTCCAGTCCAGGAGAAAAAACAGAAGCAATCCGGTAACTATGGAAGACCATGTCCCTCCGCCTTTGATTTTTCCAAGAAAGAAAAAACTTCCTATAAATTTTTGCCAGAGCGAGATTTTATTTTTTTTCATTTTTTCCTGTCAGCTTTTTTAAAATTCTCTTTTGTTTTTCTGTTAGCAGCTTATTTAATTCAATTTGAAGTACTGTTTTATTCTGTAAGGTTCCTAATCCGGAGAGGTAAGGGAGGCGATATATTTTACTTGACTCTTTATCCGTATCAAATTCATAAATTCCTTTAACTCCTGAAATTAAAAAGGCACAGTAATCAAAATCTGTGGGTAGCAGTAAAACTTTCTTTTTTGGGGCTTCTAAATTAAGTAATTCCCAGAGTTTTATAAGCGGGAAAGAATTATCTCGATATTTTGCCAGACCTCCAATCCAAGCTGGACTTTCAGGAATTTTTTTTGTTTTCCCTAATCTGCTTAAGGATTTGACCTGGTTGATATTGATTCCGAAAAAAATTTTATCTAGGCAAAATACTAAGATTTTATTCAATGTGTATATTAGTGTTTTCCTTTATTTTATCTATTATCGATATTAAGGTTTGGGCTCTTATTTCGGTATCTTCCATTGAGGCAACCTGTGCTTCAGTTTCTTTTGAGAGAGCCAGAGCTGCTTCTACCTGTTGTTCATTCAACGAAGACAATTTTTTTGCTGCTTTTTTTATTTCGCTTATGGAATCGAATCCTTCTTTTAATATTCCAGAGATTTGATCAGCCATACTTGTGCTAAGGCCAATTGATTCTGAAATCTCCTTTAATTCTTCAGCCGTTTTTTGAATGATTGATTTACTATCTTCGAAAATAGATATTGATTTTTCTGTAGATTCGACTATTGACTTTACTGCTTCACTCATCCTTTTAATGTTGTCCTTTGTTTTTTCCAGATAAGAAGCAGAGTCATTTGAAAGTTTACGAATTTCATCTGCAATCACGCTGAAGCCCTTACTTTCTTCGCCTTCTTTTCTTGTGGCTTCAATGGATGCGTTAAGTGCCAGAAGGTTCGTGTCGTCTGATATCTGTTCCATTAGCGAGTTAAATTCTTTGATTTCTTCGAAAGCGGAAGATAATTCTTCCAAGCTTTTCGATCCTTCCTCGATTTTTTGAACGAAAGTATTGATTTTATTAACTCCTTCTTCTGATTTTTCTTCTCCGGAGTTGGCGAGTTCGATTGATTTTTTTGAGGTTGCTACAAGCGTTTTGATCTGCGATTCTATTTCTGAGGATAGGGAAGAAAGTTCTTCATCGTTTTTCTGTACAGAATTAACCATAGAATCACTTTCTGCTTTGTTCTCAAGGATTTCCTGAACCGAATTGTTAATTTGTTTGGAAGAAGAAGAAAGCCTTCGTATCCCACTTAATATTGCCTCTCCCTGAGTGCGAACCTTATCAGCGGTTTCCTTTATTTCGGAGATTATAGAGATTGTTTTTCCCAGGAAAATAGAAATTAAATCATTTATGAGAGCTATTTCATCTCCGGAAACAATTATTGTTTTTTTAAGGGATGAAAAAGGATCGTTTAGTATTTTTTGGATCCTTTCTTGTATAGCATCAATAGGTTCTTTAATCGTTTTAATCAAAATTAAAATTATTAAAGAGGGGAAAACGAGGTAAAACAAGCCGAGCCAGGATTTTGTTGAAATATATCCGGTAAATACGGAGAAAATCAATGCAGGTATGCCTAGCAGTAAAACTTTTTGGGTGATATTTAAGCCTGTGAATTGTGTGTCTTCGAGTGTTCTGTAATAGGGGGAAAGCAGAGTAAAGCCTAAGTGATAAATGAGACTGAGCTGAATTAGTCCGATAGGAATAAGGCAAACGCCAATTTTAAATATGTTTTTAATTGAAGTTATTTCAAATAAAGGGTTTATTATTAAAGAAAAAAGTAGAATAAAAACGCTAAAATTAATGGCAGCATGTAATCCAGAAACTAAGGGGATATCGTAAACAATGTCTTTTCTTTCGCCGGAAATTGCTTTTCTCAAGCGGGTTTCCTGATAGAAATATAAAAAGCCGGTAAGAATTAAAGATAGCACTGCCAGAGAAGTAAGCATTTTAGTGTAGTCACCCAGAGATATAATCCAGCGCACACATGAAAGCATGAGGGGAGTCCCCGTTGCAATGCTTACCAGAGAAATAATTAGGGCAAATTTATTTGATAACTTCATTTATTTTCTCCTTAAACGATTGGATTTGTTTGCCTTTCAATAAACTTTCGATATTTATAATGCCCACAACAATTGATTTATAAGAATAACCTCCGGAAAAAAGTTTTGGAGGAAATATATCAGGGAGAGGTAGTATTTCGTCTTTCTGGATTTCTATAATTTCTAAGATCTTGGATACCTGAATACCGACAAGTTGTTTAGAAATTTCTACAACTATAACAGGTATCTTTTTTTCTTTTTTGTTTTCTGTTTCAATTCCGAAAAGTTCCCCGAGGTTGACTACAGGAACGATTAAGTCTCTTATTTCGGCAATTCCGGATAAAAATTCAGATAGTTGAGGTGTACTGGTTAATTTTATTTCATTTCTGATTTCCTCTACGCTCGCGAGAGGTATTCCGTAGAACTCATCCCCAACTCTTACTATCATTACCTCTTCTCGTTTTGAGGGGGTTTTGATTTTTTCGGGTTTTTCAATAAGTGTTTTTGGTTTTGAATCTTCCTTGGGTTCGATTTTTTGTGTTTCTGTTTTTTCCTTTAAAGCTTCCTTGGTTTTGGTTCTTTTTGTTTCTAATTTTTCTTTTAAAGGTTTTTTCTCTTTTAGTGGTTCTTTTTTGTCTGGAAGTTCCTTCTTGCGTGATAGTATTTTTTTAAAACTTATCTTTTTCCTTTTTTTCACTTAAATCTCCAAATCAGCTGCCACAGATTCAATAATATCCGGAGGGATTTTTTTTAGATTTTCTGTTGCTCCAACGAAAAGAGCATTTTGGGCAATGTTATTTATAACTCTTGGAATACCCTTGCTGATTTTGTAGAGCATGTCTAAACTTTTTTGCTCGAATATTTCGTTCTTACTTCCGGCAACTTGTAAACGATGCTTTATATAAGATTTAGTTTCTTTTCTACTAAGTGGTTCCAGATGGAAACGAACATTTACTCTTTGTTTTAACTGAGGTACTTTGTCTATTTTATTTTTTAATTCGGGTTGCCCAAGTAAAACAAGATGCAGTAATTTTTCTTCTGGAGTCTCTAAATTTAAAAGCAGACGTATTTCCCTGAGCGCGTCAAGGGAAAGTATCTGAGCTTCGTCAATCAAACCTATCACTGTTATATTTTTTCTACTGAAGTCCAGTAATATTTCTTCTAACAGGTTTAAAACTTTAAGTTTGAACCGGGGAATTTCTTCTCCCCCTATTTTTTGTAATATTGTTTTTATAAATTGAATTGAGGTTAGTTTTGGATTTCTTATCATGAATGGAAAATTGTCCTGTCCTTTTAGATTTTCTTTTAGAGCGTTAGCGAGAAATGTCTTCCCGCTCCCTATTTCTCCAGTTACTAAGGTTAATCCACCTTTGATTTCGGTTATATTATATAAAAGTCTTGCATAGCCCTCCTCAAATTCGTCACTGTTATAAAGAAAATTTAAGTCAGGCGTATTAGAAAATGGTTTTTTAGAAAATCCCCAGTATTCATTTACCATTTAATTCTTCCTTCGCTTTTTTAGCCCAAATGTTGTATTTGTTTGTTTTGATTAATTTTTCCCAGATTTGACTGCACAGGTTGTTTAATCCCTGTTTTTGGTAAGCCTTGCCCAGGTAATAATATGCTTCGTATAAATTTGGGCCCACGCTTATTGCTTTATTTAAAAATTCGACAGAGTCCTCATACATTTCTCTTTCGTAATAAACTAATCCTAGGTAAAAAAGAGCATAAAGAACAGCTTGCTTGTTTTTTGCGCTCTTCTCTATTGCGGATAATTTTTCAATTGCTTCGCCATATAATCCTTTCTTATGATTTATATAACCGAGATTGGCGTGAGCCATTTCATTTTTTGGATCCATATTTAAAACTTCCTGAAATATTAGGGAACTTTTGTCATATTTTTCGAGGTGTATATATGCCCAACCGAGTAAGTTGTAAACCTTTATATTTTTCGGATCCATTTTTTTTGCCCTGTTTAGCTCTTTTATTGCTTCCTTATATTTCCCGCTTACTATAAGATTCCAACCCTTATCTATCAAAGTTGTTATATTTACTCTGCTTGATTGAATCTTGTTAATAAAACCAGTAGACTCTGCAGTTTCCTTTTCCTCGTTAGCTTCCTTTTTCCCTTCGGATTTTTTTATTTTGGGCAGGCCCGTTCCGTCCAGCAGAAATTCCGTTCTTTCTTTTAATTCCAAGATTTCATCTTCTATTTTGTCAATTGTTGATAAAATTGTTTTTAATTTTTCTTCGTTCTGTTTCTTGTTTTCTTTCCCAGTTCTTTCTATTTCCGACAACAAAATTTTGATTTTATCAAACATCTTTTTTTACCAGAGATATTAATTTGTCTGCTATTTCATTGGCAGGTAAGACTAAATCTACACAGCCGCTATCTATTGCGGATTTAGGCATTCCGTGAACGACAGAGGTGTCTTTATCCTGTGCTATGACGTATCCTCCTCTTCTACTGATATTTCTTACTCCTATTGAGCCGTCTTTTCCCATTCCGGAAAGAATGACTCCAATGAGATTACCATCAAAATTCTCCGATGCGGAATTCATTGTTATATCTGCGGATGGGCGTACTCCGTGGAGAGCAGGCTTTTTGTTTAGCATGATTTTTCGGTCATTGCTGAACTCGAGATGAAAGTCTCCGGGAGCAATAAAGGCTTTCCCTTTATTTAGAAAACTTCCCTCTTTTCCTTCCATGACTGAAATAGAAGAATGTTCGTTTAATCTTTTGGCGAAGGCTTTAGTAAAACTTCCTGGCATATGTTGAACGACGACTATTGGAGCCGGAAAATCTCTTGGGAGCTTTTTGAATATTGACGTTATAATTTTTGGTCCACCTGTAGAAGCAGCAATCATAACCAGGCTATCGCTCATCTTTTTCTTGTCTACACTTACTATTTTTCTTTTTTTTGTTGTTTTAATATTTGCTTTTGACGCAATCTTAACCTTTTTTGTTATTTCTTCTTTTATATCTCTTATATTAAGAGAAATTGGTCCCCCGGGTTTTTCGACAAAATCTACAGCGCCGGCTATTAGAGTCTCTATTGTTTTTTGTGCACCCTTTTTCGTGTAAGCAGAGATCATTATTATTGGTGTTGGATTGGTTTTCATTATTTTTTTTACGGCTTCT
>CAZALG010000082.1:0-8229 GCA_964485935.1 uncultured bacterium
CCTAAAAAAACCTGGGAAGGGGTAATAGGCGGAGCTTTTGTAACAATAGCAACCGCTTTCATTTATCACTATTTATATGCATCTTACCTCTCATGGTTTGACTGCGTAACTCTAGGTATCGGAGTAGGAATTGTTGCCCCTATAGGCGATTTAGTAGAATCTATGATAAAAAGAGACGTCAAAATAAAAGATGCATCCGGCACAATTCCCGGACACGGTGGGTTTCTTGATAGATTTGATTCTTTACTTTTTACAGCTCCACTTATATACTACTATCTACGATTTTTTGCGGTAAGATGAAAAACATTGCTATACTTGGGTCAACAGGCTCCATAGGCAGAAATGCACTAAAAGTTATAAAAAACCTCAAAGGTTTTAAGGTATCAGCTTTATTCGGCGGAAATAATGTCTCTCTGCTTACCCAGCAGGCAGAAGAATTTAAACCTGAATACGTCGGCAGCTTTTTCAAGTCGAATAAAGAAAAATTAGAAAAAAGCTTAAACAATAATTTTAAGATATTAATCGGTCATGAGGAAGCTGCTTTTCTATATGAAAATGATAAAATAGACGTAATAGTAATAGCAACAGCCGGAATATCCTCTTACAAATCTTTAATTAAGGGCCTTGAAAACGGAAAAAGGATATGTACGGCAAACAAAGAAACACTTGTTGCATTTTCTCCTATACTAAAAAATAAATTAAAGGAGCTTCCAGGAGAACTGGTTCCGATTGACAGCGAACATTCCGCAATATACCAGATTCTATCTAAATCAGAAAAAAATAATGTAAAAAAGATAATAATAACAGCTTCTGGAGGACCGTTTTATAATAGAAAAGTTTTAGATAACATAACTCCAGAAGATGCCCTCAATCATCCCACATGGGAAATGGGAAAGAAAGTAACCATCGATTCGGCAACTCTAATGAATAAAGGACTTGAAATAATTGAGGCTTCAGTTTTTTTCGACCTGGTCGCGGACGAAATTGAAGTCATAATACATCCGGAATCTATCATCCACGGTATGGTAGAATTTAAGGATGGCTCAGTTATCTCGCAAATGTCTAATCCCGACATGAGAATACCTATACAGTTTGCCCTTACTAAACCCGATAGAGAAAAATTTCCGACAAAAAAATTAAATCTAAAAGAAATAGGTTCTCTAAATTTTAAAGAAATAGACCAGGAAAGATTTCCTCTCATCCCTCTTAGCTACAGAGCCTTACGTGAAGGAGGAACTCTACCCGCTGTATTAGTTGGTGCGGATGAGGTCGCTGTCGATAGATTTCTAAAAGGAGAAATATCTTTTAAAAATATTACAGACACAATTGTTGAAGTCACAAAAATGCATAAAATAAATAATAATCCCGGAGAAAAAGAAATTATAGATTCACTTAATTGGGCAAGAGAAGAAGCCCGGAGGATAATGTAGATGTTTTTAGGTATAATTGTCGCACTTTTCGCTCTGAGCGTTATGATATTCGTTCATGAATTTTTCCATTTAATTGTAGCCAAATGGTCAAAAATGAGCGCACCTGTTTTTTCGATAGGTCTTGGTCCGAAACTATTTTCTTTCTATAAATGGGGAGAAACGGAATTCAGGATTTCCGCAATACCTTTTGGGGGCTATTGCGAAATAAAAGGAATGGATCCGGAACAAATGAAAGGTGAAAAGGATGAATTTTATTCCAAGAATGTACTCTTAAAAACCGCAGTTGTTTTCGCCGGCCCATTTGCCAATTTTTCTCTCGGATTTTTAATATTCTTGTCTGTTTTAATATTTAACGGTATCGAAGTAACCCCAACGATTACAATAAAAGAAGCAAATATAGGGAGCAACCTTTTACCAAATGATGAAATATTGAAAATAGACGGACAGAAAGTAAACAACTGGTTTGAAATTACAGAAAAAATACAAAAGGGTTCTAAAATCCTGTTAACCCGTAACGGCAAAGAAACAGAAACAATAGTAGATTCACTAATTTCCGACTCTTTAATTCCTTTTGTAGCTCCGGTAGTAGGTAAAGTAATAAAAGATTTACCCGCCGATAAAGCAGGCATGAAAAAAGACGACCGGATAATCAAAATTCAAGATAAAAATATACAAAGCTGGGAAGATATAACTAAAGCGATTCATCCAGCGGCGGAAGAAACGCTCTCTCTTGTTTACCTTTCGGATAAAGAAACAATAAAAACCAACATAGTGCCCGACAAGCAAAAAAGCATTGAAGGAGATTCAATAGTAAGTATAGGAGTAATCGGAATAGAATCACCCTCAACTAAAATGAGTATTGGTGGAATACAGGCAATCTCGTTTGCGTGGCAACAAAGCTGTAATACCGCTTTACTAATTTCTCGTACATTTAGCTGGTTGTTCCAGAGAAAAGTTTCTCCTACAGAAATTTCAGGACCTGTAGGCATAGTAATGATTACTAAAAAGTCGCTGGACCGTGGTTTTATAAGGTTCTTAATGTTTGTCGGACTTATAACAATTAATCTTGCTATGGTAAATCTTATTCCGATACCTCCTTTAGACGGATTCCATATTATAATGTCACTGGTTACTTTTAATACAAGAAGAGCTCCTTCCAAAACACTGCTCAAAATTGTTCAAACAACCGGCACCATTATTCTTTTTTCTCTCATGGCTTTGATAATATTCAACGACGTAATCAAAGGAATACAGGGAAAGTTCTGATAGTTTAATTTATCAACAGTAATTTATATCAATCTCTTTTTAAAAATAAAAACGTATTTCTTTTAGTCTTTCATGTAAATGAAATATCAAAAATTAAAAAGCAAAATTACAAATAAAAATGCAAAAATTTTTCCCCCTACCCTAAGGGACTAAAAATATTTGTACAATTCTTGAAATTCGTTGTTTTTTTTATTTATTTTTAAACTTTGATTTGTAGTTTTGCATTTTGATATTTGATTTTTAAATTTTTACGGCTTTGCCGCTAATGGCCTTGACTTTTGTCAACAACGAGATATTATAAAGGAGAATAGTTAAGGGAAAGCGGTTAGAATCCGCTACAGCCCCGCTACTGTATTTGGCAACGAAAACTGCCGCGATACCACTGGAATTTTTCCGGGAAGGTGCAGTAAGTAGGTAGGCCATAAGTCAGGAGACCTGCTATTTATAAGTACTCCGAGGGGAGAAAAATGGAAAAAATAAAAGAAATATCATATATCACAATATTTACAGCTTTAGCCTTAGGCTTGGGTTACCTATTCGCGTACATACCCAATTTCGAACTTGTATCTCCAACTGTATTCTTGTCGGGAGTATTATTTGGTCTCCGTACAGGTACGTTAGTTGGAATCCTCACTTATTTCATTTTTGGTCTACTAAATCCGATGGGGATGTCTCCCCTACCTCTCCTTTTAGCGCAAGTATTCGTTGGAACTCTGATAGGTTTATGCGGAGGATTCTGTCATAAAAAAAGATGGAATAAGGCTCATATCATACTACCCTCAGGAATTATCATTACTCTTTTATCTGATATAATAACTACATCATCAGGATTCATTTTTTTCCCGACTAAGAAGAGTTTCGTGGCTTACTTTATTTTGGGGCTGCCTTTTGTTATCTGGCATGTATTCACGCAGGGCATAATTTACGGTTTTGTTTTACCCCCAACAATACAAAAGATACAAAAAAGGAGGTTTTATGTTTTTAATAATACTAAGCACGATGTACTTTGAATCAAAAGGAATAACAGTAACCGCAGACAGGTTCGAACATCTCCCCTACCAGGTTGAAGTAATAGAAATTGAAGATTTGCTAACCATCGATGAATTAGGAGAAATTCTCGAGAAAGAAGCTGGAGTTAAAATATACGGAAACGGGGACCCGGGATCCCTTACGCAAGCAGCCGTACACGGATATACTTCAAAACATACACTTATAATGTTAAACGGGCATAGAGTGAGTGATCCGAAAACGGGCGGATTTGACCTTTCCTCTCTTCCATTAAGTGCGATAAAAAGTATTGAAATAGTTAAGGGTTCATCTTCTGTATTTCAGGGTTCTAATGCAATTGGCGGAATTATAAACTTCATAACGGGAAAAGAAATGAACGATATAAAATTTCAGGGAAACACCAATTCCACTTTAGGGGCAAATCTACAACTTTATAAATTCGGCGTAAACGGTAATCTAAATCTTAAAAAAGGCGAAGGACAAAGAAGCAATACAGATTTTGAGCATTATTCACTGGCTCTTGATTGGAATGATTTAAATTTTATTGGCAGCTATAAAGATCTCGGCGTACCGGGTGCGCTACCAGATAATGGTGTAATCCCAATATTTGGAGATTCAAGCGCAACCTCTCTTTTTGATAACCAAAAAACACAATTCGCGGATATCTCGTACAGTAAGATATTTACCAGCGGTGATATCGGTATATTCGTAGAACCCGCGATAACCGGAGAATCGATTAAATACAACTATAAATACTCAGATTATTGGACAGGAGACGAAATTACACAAAATGACGAATATAAATCCGCTGCGGGTCAATTCAATACAAAATTTTTATACAAAATGCTGTCTTTATCAATAAATCTTGAAAAAGACAAAATATGGATTGATCAATATACATCTAATTACGATACAACTTTTTCATTTGGAGAAGAAAAAATAGGCTTTTCTCTTTCTCTTTTTCACGAAAAAGAGAATATAAATACATTTGTTTCCGTCCGAGAAGATTGGTACGGAAGTTTTGGGGTACATCCTTCTCTTACGATCGGAAGCAGAATCACTAAACCGATCGAGATTTTCGCATCGGTGGGCTCCGCATTCCAGGCTCCCACACTCTACGATCTTTACTATCCTGGCTTTTCCAATGAAGAACTTAAACCCGAATACTCTCTCGCGTTAAACGGAGGAATAAAAATAAAAAATATCACAATATCTGGACACATAAAAGAGATACGCGACCGAATAGCGCTGGATGAAACCTGGATTCCTCAAAACATCTCAAAAAGCAGGATTTACGGAATAGACATAGAAACATACGGTAAGAACGAAGACTTTTCATATTCATTAATATATTCTTACCTCGACGGATACGACGAAGAAAATGAAACAAAAAGAGAACTTCAGCATCAACCAAAACATTCAATCGCGGGTATTCTTTCATACCAGGGTCCTATAATAGCTGAATTATCCGGGAAATGGACAGGAGAAAGAAAAAGATGGTTCTCGTTCGGAGGATGGAAAATAGAAAACCCTGCTTTCATCGTGGATGCTGGAATCAGCAAAAAATTAAATAACTTTATGGTAGGGTTCAGCGTTGAGAACTTATTTGACACAGAATATATTGCGAGTTTCGGCAGCTCATACTCAGACAGAGATTACCCTGGAATGGGAAGATACGTAAATATTTGGGGTAAATACTCCTTATAAACTCACAACGAAATTTTTAACTACAGACAGCATAATGTGTCAACCCGATGGAATGTAAAAATTAAATATTAAAATGTAAAATTACAAATCAAAGTTCGAAATTTTGCAAAAAAGGAAGAACAACGAAGAGTACTAATAAAACAGCGTTAAAGTTCCCTTCAATCCGCCTAACCTGCCTAACCCGAAAGGAAAAATGATTGTATCGGAGCGTTTAACTAAAGATTACTCTTTTTATCTTTGCATTTTCAAATGTCATTTTGCTTTTTGATTTTTGATATTTAATTTTATAATTGGGGTTGACAAACCTTAGAAACCGATTATAATCACATTGCTCGGTGGCCATAACGGAGAGGCCATACCCGTTCCCATTCCGAACACGGAAGTCAAGCTCTCCTGTGCTTATGGTATTGCCTTTTCGAAGGTGAGAGAGTAGGTCGCTGCCGGGCTTTTTTATTTTATAGCCACCAACACCCCAAACTTTTGAACCATAAAGCACACAAAGACCCCAAAGTTTTTTATTTACTTTTTAAGCTAACAGCGAACGGCCAAAGGTTAAAAGCTAAGTCAAACAACAAATAGCACAAATAGTACAAATAAATTTTTTAGTTTCTATAACAACAAAATAAATGAGTTGCGCGGAGTGGCAGTGACTTTGTGTCCTCGTGGCTAAACTCTTAGAGTAAAAAGATATTATTCTTCTCGCAGGCTTCGACCATATCATCGGACCATATACCGCATTGTACTTCACCGATATGTGCTTTCTGCAAGGTTAACATACAAAGACGGGATTGACCTATCCCTCCCCCTATTGAAAGAGGTAACTTGCCATCTAAAAGCATTTTATGCCATATTAGTTCTTTTCTGCTCTCCGTACCCGTAATCTCTAACTGTTTAAGTAAAGCTTCCCTATCGACTCTTATACCCATCGAAGAAATCTCAAAACTCGTCTCCAAGACCGGATTCCAAACAAATATATCTCCATTTAATCCTTTCGTCTTATCACCTGTGGTAGTAGTCCAATCATCATAATCCGGAGCTCTCCCATCGTGGGGTTTACCGTCCGCTAATTTTCCCCCAATACCAATAACAAAGACAGCTCCCTTTTCTTTAGTAATAGCATCTTCCCTATCCCTCGGAGTAAGTCCAGGATACTGTTCCTGTAATTCTTCGCTATGCACAAAACTTATTTCATCGCGCAGGAAAGGCTGTAATTCAGGAAATTTTTTGCATACAACCATTTCGGTTTCTTTTAAAACTTCGTATATTTTTCTTACAATATCCTTTAAAAAATCTAAATTACTTTCTTCTCTTGTTATTACTCTCTCCCAATCCCATTGATCCACATAAATAGAGTGCAAATTGTCTAAAACCTCATCTCTTCTTATAGCATTCATATCAGTATACAAACCGCTGCCTTCCGTAAATCCATATCTGGCTAAAGCCATTCTCTTCCATTTTGCAAGTGATTGAACAATCTCTGCTTCCACGTTAGATATATTTTTTAAATCAAAAGAGACCGGTCTTTCAACTCCGTT
Organism: uncultured bacterium; assembly: GCA_964485935.1. Lineage (GTDB taxonomy): Bacteria > Hydrothermota > UBA3072 > UBA3072 > UBA3072 > JAFGHJ01. The sequence goes on from CAZALG010000082.1 coordinate 6,947, forward strand.
AAGATCATCATTGATTCCCGTACCGGAGGCTACAAATAAAGGTGCACTAACTCTTTGTAAATTCAATTGATTTGCAAGTTCAACTTCAAAGTAATCCTTCACCAATTTAATCGCTTCTTCAGTTTCTTTTAAGTTTAAATGATTAATATAGTTTTTCGGAATTTGCAAATCCATCCCTTCCTCCAAAAATTTAGCCACTGATTTTCACTGAAATCACGGATTCCTAACCACCCAACAGTTGTTTTTTTTAAAATATAAGAACTTTTTTTTATCTGTGTATATCCGTGTTCATCCGTGGCCATTATTTTTTTACTCAGTCTATTCATACTCATCCCAGCTTTTAATTTTCAAATCTTCCAACGAAGTTTTCTGCATCGCTTCTACTAACCTTTTCGCCACCTGTAAATCTGTAATAAGAGGAACGTTAAAGTCTACAGCTTGTCGTCTTATAAGATAATCGTTATCAAGTTCTTCTTTCTCGATATTTTTTGGTATGTTTATAACCATATCGATTTTCCCGTCGGAAATATAACTCAGTGTATTTGGTTCTTTACCCTCAGACGGCCAATGAAGAACTTTGGAATCGATTCCATTATCTCTAATAAATGCCGCAGTTCCTTTAGTAGCATAAAGCTTAAATCCCATATTTTTTAGGATTTTTGTACTTTCCAACAATTCAGCTTTACTGTCTATAGGACCAGTTGAGAGCAATATTGTCTTTTTTGGTCTTCTAAAACCAACTGATATAAAACTTTTCAGGAAAGCCTCATTAAAATCATCACCCAGACATCCTACCTCACCAGTAGAAGCCATTTCGACGCCAAGAATCGGATCTGAACCCTTAAGACGGGAAAATGAAAATTGAGGAGCTTTAACACCAACATAATCCAGGTCAAAAGCTAAATTCGTAAGAGCAGGTACTTTCTTACCCATTATAATTCTTGTTGCGGCATCAATAAAGTTAATTTTAAGAAACTTGGAGACGAATGGAAAACTTCTCGAAACTCTTAAATTACATTCAATAACCCTGACCTCATTATCCTTAGCTATAAACTGGATATTAAAAGGACCCGTTATGTTTAAAGCTTTGGCGATCTTCCTGGCAATTACCTTTATCCTTCTCATTGTCTCAAGATAAGTTCTCTGAGGAGGAAGAACCATTGTCGCGTCCCCGGAGTGAACACCAGCATTTTCAACATGTTCGGATATAGCATAACAGTAAAGTTCCCCTTTATTCGCAACCGCGTCAATCTCTATTTCTTTAGCTCCGGTAATAAACTTGC
>CAZALG010000083.1:0-8213 GCA_964485935.1 uncultured bacterium
GTTTTTGGTGAAAAATAAATAAAGGGGTTGACTTTTTCTCATAACCACAGAGACATAGAGAACGCAGAGCCCACACACAACCCAATTAAATTATGTTTATTAAAAAATCAACAACTTTATCTTGCGTTATTTGCCAAGAGGGACCCCGTAACCCAACATTACGATAATATCTTTAGTTTTCATGGTTCTATTCGCTGCTTCCGCAATGCTATTCAGACCCATTGTGTATCTTCCTTCTATGGTGAGAATTCCGGCAGAACCTAAAGTAAAGCCAGTACCCACTCCGAAAACCAATCCGATATCCATGGATTTAATTTCCTCATTTATATCTTCTGTGTATGCTAAAAAACCCATTACCGACCTACCTATTGCAGCACTTAAATTTAAACCAAGTGTGGGTCCTGCGAATATTTCGCAAACAATGTTGGAACTCGCAGGTATTTTAAGTTTAAACAGCAAAGGGATTTCAAGATAGTTGAAATTAAGGGATGTTGTGAATGGTATTCCCATTTCTTCTATCGAGCCCGTTGCTCCTTTTTCCGAATAAAGTAGTTCAGTTTGAATGGAAATCATATCTGTAATACCTATATCTGCCAAAACCCCCCCTACGAATCCATTTTTGAAACCTAAGTCTAAACCAAGTGAATCTTCCATAGCACTTACCCCGCTTCCTTCAAGATCAGTTATAGCCAAGCCAAACTTTAGTCCTAAAGTGAGCCCTATTGCATTTGCAGTGAAACAGGAACAGAATAGTACAATAATTAATAGTGATAAAATTGTTTTCATAAAACCTCACTTATTTTAAAGAAAATTTTCTTTATGTCAAGGGAAGTATTTTTTGACATGAAACGTGCGAAAACTAATTTAATCATAATAGAACTTTGGGCATAGGACTTATGTAAAAATTCTATGCCCAAGTATTAAATAAAATTATTTAATGAAAAACAGTAAGATTCTCTTGCGTTATTTGCCGAGGGCAAAAGCGTAGCCTGCCATTATGCTTATATAATTAGTCTTTGCTTCGTCCGTATCATCGGCAACAGACATTAAACCCATTGTATATCTTCCATCCAGAGTAAGAATGCCGGAACCCAGGCCAATGCCTACGCCGGCTCCAAAAGATACTCCCATGTCCATGTATTTAATGTCATCTTTAATGTCTTCGTCAGGAATGTCTTCCCCTTCTACATCTATAGCCACTTTTGCACCCAAATTCATACCAATTGCAGGACCTGCCAATATTTGGAATGTAAGTTGAGGGCTTGCAGGTATTTTAAGTTTAAGTAACAGCGGTATCTCGAGATAGGTTAAATTAACCGTTGATGTGAATTCTACGTCATCTTCTTCGCCGGTAGCCTTCATACCTTTTGAGATATAAAGTATTTCGGGTTGAATACCGAACTTATCCGTGAAACCGATATCCGCAAAAATTCCACCTAAAAATCCCATTTTAGAACCTACATCTGCTTCCATTTCTTCTGCCATAGCATCTATAAAATCTCCGGAAGCATTTGCTATCGCCAAACCACCTTTTAAACCTAATGAGATCCCGGTTGCTTTTGCAGTAAAGCTACATACAAAAAGTAATACTAACAGTGACAATAAAAATTTTTTCATACAACCCCCCTTTTTATTAATTATAATAAGAGAAATCTCGTTTTATGTCAAGGGAATTATTTGAGTTATGAGTCAATAAGATAGGATTTAGGATTTTGGGTTTGGGATTTAGCAAAAAACAAACAAAATTTCTTCTTTATTCGTGTTATTTGTGCTATTTGTTGTTTCTCTTAGTTTCGGTGCGCGGTGGGGTAATCTTGTGGTTTCTCTTCTAAAAACTTTTTCTTACATGATTTCGCGAATTCCTGAAAAATATCACTCTGATAATCGGGATAGGTCCATTTTTGAGGTTGGAATTTATCGCCAATGTAAATCAAGGTTACTTCACCGAATATTCCATTTCCCAGGTAAATTCTATGGGAAAAGTTTTTTGTGGTTACAAGTACAACTCTGTTGTCGCATATTCCTCCCGGATCACAATTTACAGTTCTTTTACCTTCAAAAGTAAGTTCTTTTTCCCAGCTTATTGCTTTGTGTTTTAAATCTACCAACTCATTTTCCGGTATTATCTTATCGATCGACACCCATTTTCTTTTTAAGAACTCGCCCATTTCATCTTTATAGTAATCGGTAAAATCGAATGGAATTTCGTTGCTTTGGATATCTATCTTTTCTATCTGATTTATTTTACGGGTGAGGTATTCAAGTCCTTCCCTATCTTTATAAATAAGGCCGAAGAATACCTTTGTTAAGGCAGGAATAAACGGACTATTATCCATTTTCCGTAAAGGAACGAGATGATACCGCCAATTGCAAGGTAAGGACCAAAAGGTATTTGCGATTTCATTTTAAGTTTTCCACGTTTTATTTGAATCAAGCCATAGGCGGCTCCCAGAAAGGAACCTATCATTATGGTGAGTAGCACTCCCGTCCATCCCACAAAGGCCCCAATCATAGCGGCAAGTCTGATATCTCCATCCCCCATAACTTCCTGTTTATAGACTCTTTTACCTATCACAATTATTGTTAATATTAAAATTACTCCTAATGCCGTACCTATGAAGGATATTAATGCTAATCCTCGAAATATTGAAAGAGCTAAGCCAAGTATAATTCCGGGAATAGCAATCGAGTCTGGAATAAGTGTTGTTTTTAGGTCAATGAATGATATGGGAATGAGTAAAGATATGAAAATAAGAAAAGTGCATAACTCGAATGATATTCCGAAACGGAGGTATGAAAATAGAAAAAGAAAAGCGCTTATTGTTTCTACTATGAGGTATCTGATTGGAATATGGAAATCGCAATTCCGGCATTTTCCGTTTAAAATAATATAACTTAGGATTGGAATGTTATCTTTCCAGTGTATTTTTTCTCCGCAACCCGGACAATGGGAAGGAGGTTTTATTATTGAAATATTTTTTGGTAAGCGGTATATAATTACGTTGAAGAAACTTCCCATAACGGCTCCCAGAAGAAAAAACAATATTCCTAAAACAACTACCATTTATCCTTTCACGCTTTGCTTATCTACATGGCGTTTTGTATTTTGAGATTCTTTTTTTCTACATAGGTAAGACATTAGAGCTTGCATATCGGTAGGTTTGACACCTGAAACTCTGGAGGCCTGACCGAAGGTTTCCGGCCTAATACTATTCAATTTCTCGATGCTTTCGGTACATATTCCCTGTATTTCAGCGAAATTTGTACCGGGAGGAATTCTAACATTTTCCATCTTCTTCAATTCTTTTATTTTTCTTATCGCGCGTTGTTTATATCCATCATAACGGATATTTATCTCTACTGCTTTTTTTACGTCTTTGTTGATTTTTATTCCGCATATTTTCTTCACGTCATTAATGTTGAAATCGGCTCTTTTCGCAAGGTCAAATGCGCTAACGGGTTTTTTAATTGCGGGTACATCTTTAGGAGTGACAAATATTTTTCTTAGCAGTTCTTCAGTTTCTTTAACCTTTTTTCTTTTTTCCTTGACTTTCATCATTCTTTCTTTACTTAAAAGTCTAAGTTTGTATCCATACTCGGTAAGTCTAAAGTCGGCGTTGTCTTGTCGTATAAGTATTCGATGCTCTGCTCTTGAAGTGAACATCCGGTATGGTTCTTCCGTTCCTTTCATAACGAGATCATCTATCAGAACCCCTATATAGGCTTCGTCCCTTCTTAGAATTAAAGGTTCTCTTTTTTCTATTTTGAGAGTTGCATTTATTCCTGCCATCATTCCCTGGGCTGCTGCTTCTTCGTAACCAGAGGTTCCGTTTATCTGTCCTGCGAGGAATAAACCATCTATTTCTTTTGTTTCGAGTGAGTGTTTGAGTTGTGTCGGAGGTACAAAGTCATATTCGACGGCATATCCCGGCTTAAAGATTTCTATATTCTCAAGGCCCGGGATAGTTTTTAAGAATTGTATCTGTATTTCTTCCGGCAGGGAAGAAGATACTCCGTTTAAATACACTTCAGACGTATCCAGTCCGTCGGGTTCTATGAAAACATGATGATGGGTTTTTTCCGGAAATTTAAGAACTTTTGTTTCCAGAGAAGGACAGTAACGTGGTTCTATTCCTGTTATTTTGCCCTGGACAAGTGGAGAATATTTAAGGTTTTGGCGGATTATATTATGTGTGTTTTTATTTGTCCAGGTAAGGTAACATGGTACATTTAGAGGATCAAATTTTTTTGTTCTATACGAAAAATTGAGAGGGTTTTCATCTCCCGGTTGAATGGTCATTTTGGAAAGATCTATTGTTCTCATATCCGCCCTGGCTGAAGTACCGGTCTTAAGACGCCCTAATTTGAGTCCCACATTTCTTAAAGATTCAGATAAACCAAGGGATGGAGGTTCCCCGAGTCTTCCGGAAGGGAAAGATTCCAAGCCTATGTGAATAAGTCCGGAGAGAAAAGTGCCGGTTGTGAGAATAACCGCGTCTGAAAAGAATTCTTCTCCGGAAGCTATCTTTACTCCACTTATTCTTTTTCCTTCTAAAATAAGTTCTGTGACTTCTCCCTCTTTCACAGTTACTTCTTTTTTTATTGCTTTGGCGATAGTTTCCCTGTAGTTTTTTCTATCCGACTGAGCACGGAGAGCCCATATCGCAGGTCCCTTCTTTGCATTTAACATTTTGAATTGTATTCCGGTTTTATCAGTATTATAAGCTATCTCTCCTCCTAGGGCGTCTACTTCAAATATCAGCTGAGATTTTGCTCCTCCGCCCATTGAAGGATTACAGGACATTTGCCCTATAAGCTCAGGGCTTATTGTAAGTAGTAGAGTGGAAAAACCCCTTCTTTCCGAAGCAAGAACTGCCTCGATTCCTGCGTGTCCTCCTCCTACTACTATTACATCAAATTTGTTTGTTTTTATCTCCATATTTTTCTATTTAATATTAGGAGAGAAATATGAATAGTCAATAGGAAACAGCCACTGGCTGCAGTTTCGAGTCACGGGTTTTGTGTTTCGAGTAAAAAAAAATACAAAAAAATCCTGCTAATCTGTGTTTTATTACTTTGTAGTGGGTTTGAAATTCCGAATTCTGACTTCTTGCTTCTGATTTCTTTTTTACTCTTTTTCGATCAATTTTTTTACTGTTTCGGCGAGCTCTTTATATTCGTAGGGTTTTTTTATTATTGCATTGAACCCGAATTTCTCATGCTCGGACATTACAGGGTCCTCAGAATAACCGCTGGAAACTATTGCTCTTACATTCGGGTCGATCTTACGCAAGGCGTTTAGTGTTCTAAGCCCTCCCATGGCTCCTGGGATTGTCAGGTCAAGAATGACTACATCGTAGGGTTTTCCTTCATCTATAGCTTCTTTATATAAAATTAATGCTTCTTCTCCGTCTTCGGCTTCTGAAACATCGTAACCGAATAAATTAAGAGCTCTCTCTGCAGATTTCCTTATAAAGGGTTTATCGTCCATAATTAGAACTTTACCGCTGGACTTTGAGATTTTTTCTTTCTCTTCTTTTTGTTTCTTTTCTTTTTCCCCATCTATTGAAGCAGGAAGATATATATGAAAGGAGGTGCCTTTCCCAATTTCGGATTCCGTATAGATAAAACCCTTGTGTTTTTTTATTATAGAGAAAACGGTTGCCAAACCGAGTCCGCTTCCGTTTTGTTTTGTTGTAAAGAAAGGATCGAATATCTTATGTATATTTTCTATGGGTATACCAACTCCTGTATCTTTAAAGGTAATTTTTACATATTTACCTTTTTTGAGCGGTATTTTTGCTCTTTCTTCTATTTTGCAATTTTCCGCTTTTACAGTTATTGTTCCTTCCGCTGGTATAGCATCAATCGCGTTTAAAATTATATTATTTATAACTTGATTCATCTGAGATATGTCTATAACAACTTTCCATAGGTTTTCCTGTAAATCAAATTCACAATTAACATTGGAGCCAACAATTGCGAATTTTGCGGATTCTTTGATTAGATCTTTTATATCAGTTTCTTCCTTAATTGGTACTCCGCCCTTCGAAAAAGTTAAAAGTTGATGGGTTAGACTCTTCGCACTGTGAGCGGCTTTTTCCGATTCAGTAAGTATTTCATAGATTTCGTTTTTTGGGTCCATTTTTAGTTTCGCGAGTGATATGTTGCCAATGATTCCGGTTAGAAAATTGTTAAAATCATGAGCGATTCCTCCGGCAAGTATACCAATAGATTCTAATTTTTGAGCTTTTGCTATTTCCTCTTCCATTATTTTTTTATCGGAAATATCGATTGTTTGTAATATCATTCCCTGGAAATCACCTTTTTCGTCTATGATTGGTTCCCATGAGCTTGAAGCATACCATATCTTGCCGTCTTTTTTGACAGCTTTATATTCGAAATTTCTACCATCTGTATGCTCTTTAAAGGATTTGTCAAAAACTTTCTTTGCCCTGTCAGTATAATCTTCGTGTACCCACCAGATGAATTTATCTTCCAGTTCATTGCTGCTGTAACCCGTTATTTCTTTGGTGTTTGGGCTTACATAAATATTTTTGCCTTGTTTGTCTGTTATAACGAGTAAGCTTGGCATAGTTTCTATAATCAAACGAAATCTTTCCTCGTTCTGCCTCAAAGCTTCTTCAGCTTTAATACGTTCTGTTATATCTTGAGAAATTACTATTGCTCCTTCAGAAAAAGGTGCGATGCTGATTGAAAGATGTTTATCCTCGTATTTCATTTTCGGAAATTCTTTGTTTTTACCTGTTTTTATACATTTCATCAATTCCTTATACATATCTATTTCGTGTTTGGACCCATAATCTTTGTATAGAATGTCGCCGATTTTGGGGACTCTATCGCCCGACTGCCTTTTTGCTAAGTTGCTTTTTATTACTTTTCCTTTGCGGTTTACGACGATAGTTTCTACGGGGCTATAATTGAATAATGCAAAGTTGTAAGCTTCTTTTTCTTTTAGTTTTTTTTCATTTTCTTTTCGTTCAGTTATATCTCTTGTGATTGCTACGAAAGCCTGGGGTTGCCCTTCCTGGTTCTTTATTAAAGAAGCATTCATCTCTCCAATAAAAGAAGAGCCGTCTTTTCTCAATAAGGTATATTCTAAATTCCTTACGCTGCCGTTTTTTAATGTCTTTTTCAAATTCATCTTTGCTCTTTTACGGTCAGAAGAAGCTATGAATAAAAAAGCGCTTTTTCCAAGTACTTCTTCCTGTTTTTCGTATCCGTATATTTCAAGGGCCTTATCCGAGGTATAGGTGACTTCTGCTTTTAAATCGGTTACTGTGACCGCATAGGGTGCTGTATCTACGAGTGTCTTATATAACTGCTCGGAGTCTCTTAATGCCTGTTCTAACTTTTTTTTCTCCGTTGTATCGCTTACGACTTCAAGTAAATTGACAACATTTCCCTTTTCGTTTTTTATCGGATATCCTTTGATTAACCATTTCCTGCCGTCCGTTTTAACGATCTCTTGTTCTTCTACCTTTCCACTTTCAAGGGCTTTTATTAAAGGGCATTTTTCGCATGGTTTGTTATCGTCAGTCCATATTTCGTAGCAATAGTTTCCTTCAATTGGGTCGGATTTTGTGGTAGCTTGTTCGTAAGCAGAATGAGCGGCTTTGTTTGCCCATAGTATCTTATAATCGACGTCCATTAGTGTTATCAGTTCTGACAAGGTGTTAAGTATTGTTTCTATTTGTTTATCGGATTTTTTTAGATCCTCTATAATTTTTGCTTCTTCTTTTTTTTCTTCTTTCGCCAAAGATAGATTCCTCGTATTTACTCTTTTTAAATTATTCAATGATTATATGAATTATAGGAATGAAAAAAGCTTTTGTCAAGGATAATTAAATTAGAAGTCAGGAGTCAGAAGGTGCGAATATAGAATCCCATCACCACCCCAAGAATTAGTTGAACCACAAAGTTCACAAAGATTTTATTTTTTTATTTTAAAAAATCATGTAAATCCAGTATAAATTTTTCGGCACTTGAGGTGGTTTTAAGGAACACAGTTAAAAAAGTGAGGTGTGTGGGTGTGGCTTTGAGTCCTTTGTGGTCTTTGTGGTTAATATTGTGCGGTAGCAGCTTTGCCCTATGGGTTTTACTCTTGACATTTTGTTGGCTTCCTGTATATTAACGGACATAATGGGCCTATAGCTCAGTCGGTTAGAGCGTTCGCCTGATAAGCGAGAGGT
>CAZALG010000084.1:0-8192 GCA_964485935.1 uncultured bacterium
TGAATATTTAAGTTGTAAGTATTCACAAAATCATCATAGTTGTCTATAAAATTTCCATTGTATCCCATAGCACTACAACCACTGCTCCCTTCGCTAATAATATTGTTGTCATAAATTATCTCTGCGCCTGAGCCAAAAGAACCAATAAGACTACTATATGCTATATAGTTAACATTGCTCGCCGTACCACCTCCATTTGTGTAACAGTTATGAATAATATTGTTCGCAACAATGACATTGGTAATATTATGCTCATCATGATTATTAAAACCTATCCCAATCCCACTTGCAGGTAAGTTTACAGCAACATTATTTGCAATAACTATATTAGACAAATAAGTAGTCGTCCTATCATCTCCGCCAAACGATATCCCCCTGAGGACTGAGCCAAGATTTTCATAGCTTGTTATAATATTGTAAATTTCTTCTTTGTAACTCTCATAAATGGGGTCTAAGTCCATATCGGCATAACCTGGTAAATCACGAAATTTGTCTTCTATATAACTGTCGATACCAATATATCCTTTATCCTTCAAGTGATTAAATAATGTTCTGGCATCTTCAATATCCTCATATATCCCGTCTGGCCTGCCTGATCTATAAGGATTAGGGGTTACAAATGTATAATGAGAAGGTATAAACCCTATAGGAACAATTTCTTCTTCATACAAAATATTATTGTATATATAAACATGATGTCCCGGACGAGGGGAAGGAGGATTAGTGTTATAAAAAGGTTCATAATTTATGTATGCAGTTCCGCATCTGAAATTATAAAATTTATTATTATATACTCGGTAATATTCCGCGCCGTTAAAAGCTATTCCATCAGGATGACCGTCTCCCCCATCATAAGCTCTTTCATGTACAATATTATTATAAAAATCAACGCCTCCAGCCCCACACTCAAACGCATCATCAACAACATTAGATATTTCATTATGATGAATCGAAATATATCCAAAATCATCTGCAATAGGACCAAAACCAGACATTGCATCCTGCCAATTATTCTGAATATGACAATAACTTATTTCTATATTTGGTTTAGATTCCGCATATTCGGTTGCCGTAAAGGTTATACCACTATTATTCCAATCATGTTCCCCACCATTACGATAAATATAAAGATATGTTAATTTAATTCCCTCCGCGCCATAAACATGTATTCCTACTCCTTTACAATGCTGAACTGTAAGCTTCCTCCCACCATTAATGTTTCCGTCTATTGTTATATGATTTTGATAAATTATCCGTATTCCTCCACCAGTATCACTATCATTTGTAATGATAACATGACCATTATGCCCATCCTCCTGACCTACTTTTATAGTTATTGGATTGTTTTCTGACCCGCTGGCTTGCACATGAAGTTGTTCATAGTATGTTTTTTCAGTTACACCCCCACTTATGTATATTATGTCCCCGGGATTTAAGGAACTCCAAACAATATCAGAAAATCCCTGCCAGGCATCTGTCCAGGATGCACCATTGTTTGCCCCCGATGCCCGATTATCCACATACCAGTTATTTCCCTGCTGTGAATAAACACTAAAACAGAAACCTAATAGGACTATTAATACTAATGGAAAAGTTTTCACATTCATTTTTATTTTAATCTCCTTTGTTTTCTTATGATAATTAAACAAAATTATATATATCAACATAGACATAGTAAAAATAATAAAAAAATACAACTTAAGGAAATAATAAATATGAAAAAGCAACTTTTTTGTGATTTCCGACATTTCAATGCCTTGTATAAAACCATACAAAATATGCTGCTAATCAATAAAAAAAATGGTGTAAATATAATATATACAAAAAGGATACCAATATATTTTCCCAATTCACCAACAGCCATAGATGGACCTGGTAAATCCTTTAAAGTTTTATTCAAAAAAGTGAACCCGAAAATTATACAAATAAATAAATATACTATAAAAGAGGTTAAAACACCCTGCAGGTATGAATCCTTCCCTTTTATATAAGCAACAGGAACAATTTTATTCTTTTTTAATTTATATATTTTATATAACAAATAAAACAAAAAAATTGATAACGGTACAAATATATAAATTGGCATCAAATTTCTTCAGCTCCTTTCCGGGCACTTAAGCTTTACAAATGCAAATCCATTCAATTGCTAAACTTTAATAACCTATATATAAAATACTAAAAATATATATCTAACTTATATTTAAAGCATTGCCTTCAAATTTTTTTCTTACTCATCAAACTACCGTCATCCCGAATTTCAAGTTCATATTTATCTCCTTTCTTATCCTCGGCTTCAATATTATATATAGCTCCATCAGCTTTTTCTACCCTTGAAATGTTCTTATCCACTAAAACTTGAAGCCTTTCCGGGGGAATTCCAAGTTCTTTTTTTATGCTTACAATCACTTCAATAGGTAAATCCGAAAGCAGAATCGGTGGGCTATCCATCCCAAGTTTTGCGGCTACCTCTTCTGCATCAGGATTAGGCAAAGCAGTTACATCAAAACTATCTAAAGGAGCAAAATCCTTCTTCTCAATCTGTACTACACCGGGACTCCCGGTAATCATAAAATCACTAACATTATCTGTTATTATATCATAATCTCTAATAGTTGACCTTTCTGCATAAAAACGGTTCACTACCACGCCCTCTATATTTTCTAAGATCATTCCCGGTCGAGGGTCCTCTTTTTCAAAATCAACGGAAACATTTCTTATTTTTAATTCCTTTATATAACGGCAATATAGACCATAAGCAGGTCTTAGACCATATCTTTCCGCTCTGCAATCTTCTGTTTTCGGAAGTTTGATTTTAGCGGGATCTTCCTTCAAACCAAGATAAGCCAAACCTCCTCCTTTGTAAGTCATTCTCATGTTTTCAAGAACAATATTTTCAAGCATCCTGTCAGATTTGCCCATAATTGTACTGGCAAACTTCCATCCACTGCCATAGCCGTAAATATCCTTAACGACAACATTGCTTATTCTGAGATTTCTAATACTGCCAACGGCGGGAGAACCGGGAGAGCCCCCTTTAAGTTTAGATAGATTAATAAAGAAAGGAATAGCAGCATTTTCCATGGTAACATTCTGAACATTAACGCCGTCAATTACCGCACCATGGTTTGAAGTAAAACTTATACCGGTATTATCAGCTCTTTTTATCGTTATATTAGAAATCTGCAAATTTTTAAAATCACCAACCGTTTCCGGACCAAGCTGAAGAGCAGTACCACCTGCAGAAATTATACAACTACTTATATTGATATTTTTGCTACTTAATTTGCGCCCTAAAGAATAATCCGATTTAAGAGAAATTCCATCATCACCCGTTTCTACCTCACAGTTTCGTAACACAACATTACTGCTTCCGACAAGGCTTATACCATTTGCCTTAGTTTCTATCTTCACATTGTAGATATTTACACCATCACAACCCGTAGCAAGAATAGCAAGATACCCACCATCGGTAATAGTTATATCCTTTATTTCAACATCTTTACATGACTTAAATGAAATAGCTTTGTCCGCGTCTCCTACCTCGGGATTAACATAAAGAAACCCACTTCCGCTTATTATACCTTCTCCTCTTATGGTTACATTATCAACACTGTCTCCCCAGATAAGGGAATTATGAAAATGACTAAGCCCGAAATCCTGATACTTATCCCATTTTGTCGGTTCAGGGGTATCAAAAGCACCGACTCCTTTCGGTACAGCCTGGATTTTGGCTTCTTTTTCGACCTGTAAGGTTACATTGCTTTTTAAATGAATCGAACCGGATAAATAAGTCCCTTTAGCGAACACAACTATTCCGTTCGCAAGAGTAGCACAGGAATCGATTGCCTTATTTATAGCTTCCGTATCCAGAATTTCATCATCGCTAATAGCCCCAAAATCCTCAACATTTAATAAGACAAGCGGAGAACCAACCGGTTCTTGTGCTAATAAGATAAAAGCTATTAAAAATATTATAATTGTTTTGTACATTTTTCCTCCTTTTACTAAATTTAACTTATTATTTAAACTTTTCAAGTGCGTTTACCACAGAGGACACAGAGATTTCAATTTGTTATTCACAACTCATCCCCCAATTTAAACACAGAGATCACAGAGCTACACCTCACAACCCCTTCTTTTTATTTTTTTTAACTCGAATAACGAAACTCAAAACCCGAAACCATAATGCACATGAGAACACAGGCTGAAAGAATTATATCTCTATCTCAACCACCCAACGATCCAACTAACCAACCATATAAAGTATTGACAAAATAAAGAAACCCGTAAATTACAAAAAGGAAAATGAAAGGAAAAGAAATCGAATATAAAAAAATAAAAAGGGAATTTGTTCCCGAGAATTTATCCTGGGAATCTTTCTACGATTTAGCGAAATTGTTCAAATCTCTTCTGGAAAGAAAGGTAGATTCTCGCATAAGTTTAGAAAAACTGATTGCCGCCTTAAACGAAATAAAAATAATACTTTTTGAGAAGCGTACCAGGGCTTACATTAATATGACCTCTCATACCGATAATAAAAAAATACAGCAAGAATATATTCATTTTATAACAAAAATAGAACCCCGAGCTAAAGAATATACATTCGAAATTCATAAAAAGATTCTTAAAAGCCATAAGAAATATCCTCTTGATTCTTTTAAATATAACATTTACATCCGCCACTTAGAAAATCATCACAAATTGTTCAGAAAAGAAAATATTGAATTAGAAAAACAGGAAGAAAAACTTAAAAATGAATACTCAAAGATAATGGGTAACATGATGTTCACTTTTAAAGGTAAGGAATATACTTCTGATCAAATGTATAAATTTTTGGAAGAACATGATAGAAACTTCAGGGAAGATGCTTATAGAGTACTATGGAATAGAGTAGAAAAAGAAATCGATGATATTTACGAAATTTTTGAAAAACAAATAAGAATTCGTAATAAAATTGCAAAAAATGCCGATTTCGAAAATTACAGGGATTATAAATTTGAAGAAATGGAACGCTTTTACTATACGCCTCGTTATTGTTTCCTTTTTCACGAAAACATTAAAAAAAATATCATCCCGCTTGCAAACAAAATCATGGAAAGACGGAAAAAGGTATTGGGTATTAACAGCTTAAAACCCTGGGATACATATGTCGATATTTACGGCAATAAACCTTTACGTCCTTTTTCTAATTCTGAAGAACTTCTCAGAAAAACTATATCAATCTTTAAAAAAGTTCATCCTGAACTGGGGAAAAAAGTCAGCTTAATGAACAAAAGAGGAATGTTAGATCTGGAAAGCCGGGAAGGTAAAGCCCCGGGTGGATATATGGCAGATCTATCTGAAACAAAACTTCCCTTCATTTTTATGAACTCGGCAGGTATCCATGAAGATGTACTGATATTGATTCACGAGTCAGGACACGCGTTTCATCACTTCTCTTATAACAAACAACCTATAATTGAATATCATACTCCACCTAATGAAATCTCGGAGGTGGCTTCCATGGCAATGGAACTTATTACAATGAATAACTGGGACATATTTTATAAGAAAAAAGAAGATCTCCTGCGAGCCAAAATCCGAAAATTAGAATCGATAATATTGCTCTTTCCCAGAATAGCAATGATGGATTTCTATCAGCACTGGCTTTATACTGAAGAGAACTTAGACAGAAAATCTTTGATTAATAAATGGAAAGAATTAATTGATTCTTTTCGACCGTATCTTGATTACAAAGGATGCATCTTCAGCCATTCATACGCATGGGCTAGAGTGTTGCATCTGTTCGAAGTGCCCTTTTATATGATAGAATACCTAATAGCCCAGCTCGGGGCTTTGCAGTTATGGTTAAACTATAAAAAAAAGCCACAGAAAACAATCAATCAATATATTAAGGGCTTATCTCTCGGCGGTTCCAAACTATTGCCTGAACTATTCGAAGCAATAGGTATAAAATTTGATTTTTCACAAAAAATGCTGGAAAAACTAATTAATGAGGTGAACAAAGAATTGAATTCATTGCTGAAAGAATTAAATAAAATAAAAAATGCCAATAACTAATTTTATAATTAAAACCTTTACCAAATTTTTTTTCTTTCTAAAGATTCAAATACATAAAATCTGCGTTCTCTGCGTCCTAACTCAGGATTTGGGATTTTGGGATTGGGATTTTGTAAACAACAAAAACTCTGTGTCTCCGTGGGCTCTGTGTGAGAAAAATGGTAGTATGAGATGAGCTTTAGGAATCTTATCTGGGATTTTGACGGAACGCTTTTCGATACGTATCCCGAAATTACCCGGGCTTTTATAGATGTTTTAAAAAAAGACTATGAAGTTGAATACGACTACAAACAAGCTTATTCTCTTGCTAAAGCTTCGATAACTTTCTGTATAGAAAGTCTTGCTGATGCGTTTAATATAGACAGAGAAGAATTCTCTGAGAATTTCAAAAAAAGATATTTTGGGGAATTGACTTTTAAAGATAAACCATTTGAAGGAGTAGAAGAAATTCTTGAATACGTTTCAAAACGGGGAAGAAATTTTCTTATTACACACAGAGGTTTTGAAAGTTTAAATGAATTTCTCACTAGAAACAATCTTAAAAAATACTTTATTGAGATTGTAAGCGCCGACGAGGATTTTCCACTAAAACCCGACCCGGCAAGTTTTAATTATATTATAGATAAATACAAACTAAAAAAAGAGGAAACGCTGGGAGTTGGGGATAGAATCCTAGATATAGAAGCCGCGCGTAACTCCGGAATAAAATCCTGTTTTTTCGATCCTACCGGTAAAAAAACAGAAAAAGCTAATTACAACATAAATAAAATAATCGACTTATTAAAAATAATCATGTCTTGTAGTATATGACACATATTCATTGGTAAGACATTTATTGATTTTTTCCTGAATCTATTGTAAATAGGCGAGGACTAACCGTTTTGAAGGACGTCGCGGAAGCCGAAGCGAGCATGGTCTCTTGAAATATTTATATTTCAAGAGGAGCGAGGCTGAGCGCGAGCGGCAATTTCCTCGCCGGGGAAATTGACCGCGTTCCTGAAGAATGGTTAGTTCTCGCCGTATATTAGCTTGAACTAAAATACTTGTTTGTTTAAGTACTTGAAAAGCGGCTTGTATAACAACCACTAATCCCCAATAAAATAATTACATCGCGGCAAAGCTAAAACTTTACTCTACAATTCACTTTCAATTATTCTTGAAGAATTTGATAATCTCTCCGGCACTTCTTTTAACCGGAGCGGATAAACTCTCCCCCACTTCAAGACTCACCGGCATAATAGCCAAAACTTTAAGTTCTTTAATAGCACCCTCTTTAGAAATAAAATCATAAAAAAGATGGAGGGAAGAAGAATGAGTAAGTCCAAACCGCTCGCTTATTTCCTTTAAATCCAAAAGCTTTATTTCGCCTTTTTCTCCTCCAAAAAGAACACTATCTACAATTAAAAGTTTCTTGAATTTTTCTTTGGTAAGGAATCCCAGCCAGTGTTCCGGTGTCGCACCCGCGACAATCACATTTTCAAGTCCGATTTTCTTAAGGCTTTCAGCAACAAAAATACCAACACCGTCATCGGACTTCAAGGTCGAGCCGATACCCATAATTACGGTTTTATTATCTATAAAATTCTTTAATTCCTCTTTCCATTTCATAATTAATAGTTAGGTTGTTAAAACGTTAGGTGGTTAGGAAGTTAAAGGACCCAACTAACCCACGGATCTAACAAACTAAACACTACTTACTACTCACTACTCTCTATATTATCGGAGCAGTACCACCTTTCTTACAAGCTGTTCTTTCTTTCCCTTTTTAAGAGTAATAAAATATATATCATTTGGCAGTTTATCTCCATCTAGGGTTATTGTATGCATTCCTGCAGGTTTCTTACCCTGGAAAAGTCTTTTAACCATTATCCCTGCTTTGTTGTAAACCTTTAAACTCATATCTCTTTTTGCTTCTTTTTCCGAAACATAAAAACTTATGCTGAAGATATTTGTTGAAACAGCCGGAAATATGCTGAGCTGCAAATTCGCATTTACGCCTGGATCATCCTCAATCCCGGCAAGGGCTGTTGTGATAAAATCCTTTTCATTCCATCCGTTCGGGCCTATCGACAACCATCTGGAATGAGTTAGGGCGGTATAACTTAGAGGGGCGTATTTTAATCTGATTCTCC
>CAZALG010000085.1:0-8119 GCA_964485935.1 uncultured bacterium
ACCGACACCGGGATTTTCAGTCCCGTGCTCTACCGACTGAGCTATCTCACCTTAAGAATTATTATATAAAAAAAATCAATAATGTCAATAGTAGGGATATGGAGTTGCTATAAAAAGAGCCCTTCTATAACTACAAGTAAGAATTTTGTTTTTTTCTAAAAAACAGCGCCCTTTATTTGTTTATTCAGAAATTAAATATTAAAAATCAAAAAGTAAAATGACAGATTAAAATGTAAAATTATATCTTGTCCTAACCGTAAAAGACAAAAAATATTTATGTTATTCGTATAATTTGTTGTTTTTCTGTTTTTTTTATTTTTTAACTTTGATTTGTATTTTTACATTTTTATATTTGATTTTTGCATTTTAACGGCTTTGCCGTATTATGTCTCTTTGGTTTGCAAGTAAAGGGACTTGACTTAGAAATGAATAATGTTATAATTAAAACTATGAAAAATAAAGGCAGCGTTAAGGCTTTAGTGGCTTGTTTTAAGAAGAAAAAAAACAATTTGATTCAAATTTCCGGGGATGTTTTTGATATAAAAGAGGCTTTGATGGGAATAAAAAGTGATTTTAACCCGGAAGATATAGAGGTTTTTTTTCCAAATGATGCGGAAGAAGTTGTAAAGAATATTCGTATGAAAAACTTATTTGGGGAAAAGTTGATAATTGTTTATGATGTAGACTCGATTCCGGGAGCTTTTTCTAAGGAAATTAAATATGCGGTGAAGTATCCGGATAAATTGAAGCCTAACGTAGTGGTGCTTATTTATCAAAACCAGGGGAAAATATTGAAAATTGAACATAGTTTAACTGGAATTTTTAAACCTGTTTACGATTCCGATATACCCGATTGGATTAGAAATTTTGTGAAGAATATGGGTTTTTCAATAACTGAAGAGGCTGTAAATTTGATTCAATTTTCTTGTGGTGTTAACAGGGAAGAAATAAAAAAGTACTTAGAGAGAGTTGTTCAGGTTAAAGAAGATAAAGATAAAAGTATAAGGGAAGAAGATTTGAGAGATATAGGGTTCTACAGAGATGACACAATATTTAAAATAACTAATTCGGTTATCGATGGTAAATACAGGGAAGCGCTCCGATATCTAATTGAGTATTCGGATAATGTCCCTGTTTTCCACTTTATCAATAGAGATATTAGATGTCTTCTTGGTATACGAGCGGCTATTGATGAAGGGGGAGATTTAAGAAGATTAGGTTTGAATAAAAAGTTTAATATGCATCCTTATATTTTTTATAAAAAGTATGTTCCGGCTGCAAAGAGATTTTCTTATGAAATACTGGAGGAGAATTTTAATAAAATTATGGAAACAGAATATAGAATTAAAAATGGCTGGGAAGAATTCAGTCTAAATTTTAACTTTGTGAGTCAACTTCAATAGGAGGAAGCGATGAGTGAAGATGTTGTCGCAATTAAAGCTGCCATAGAAGATATAAAAGAAAAACTTGATAAGATAGAGAATAAAAAGGGTTCTATCAGAGATTCTGTATATCAAAAAGTTAAAAGAGACTATGAGGTGAGACTTGAAGATTTAAATGGGCAGCTGGTTGGGAAGAAAGAATCGCTTAAGGAAAGCTTAAAGGAAATAGCAGTAAAGAAAGAACCTTTAAAGTCCAAATTAGACGTATTGCAGGAACAGCTTGAAGAGATAGAATTGAGGCACTCGATTGGGGAGTATTCAGACGCACAGTATGGTTCAATGAGTAATGAAATAAAGGAAAAAATGTCTGAAATCGAGAGGGATTTAGACTCTATAAAAAAAGAAGAAAAAGAGGCCAAAGAGCTTTTAGGAGAACATGGGGTAGAAATAGAGGAAGAAGAGGAATTTGAAGAGGCTGAAGGAGAAAAAATGGAAGAAGGAGAGGAAGAAGAGGAGGTTGAGGAAGAACCTTTGCCTGAAGTTTCAGAAGAGGATATGATTGCGGAAGAGTTGTTTACTGGTAAGGAAAAAACTGTGGAAGAGAGCGAAAGTGTCATATCCGATGCAAACACCGGAGAAAAAGAGAATAAAGCTTTAATGGAAGCTCAAAAAGAAAAATCTAGGAGTGAGGATCAATTATTTGATATGTCCAAGGAAAAAGAAGCAGCGCCTGCAGGAAAGAAATCCTCTGATGGGATTTTGGAGGAAGAGGATTGGCTCTCTTCCCTTGAGCAAGAGTTGAATGAGGAAGCAGAAGAAGAAAAAAAGACGGGGAAGACTGTTAAAACAGAAGGGGCAGAAGAGACAGAGGAGTCAGAGGATAAAGAAGCGGGAGAATTGTATTCTGTATGTCCCAAGTGTAATTATAAAAATAGACCTGATGCGTGGTATTGTGAGAATTGTGGATCAGAGTTGGCAACTTCGGAGTGAGCAAGAATAAGTTAATTTATTCTTAATCTCAATTTACGTAAACGGATTGTTTGATTCGCAAAATACTATTAACCCTTGACAAAAAAGAGAAGTTAACTAATATAAAGGACACGTTTTATGTATATCTCTGAAATCCAAGATAAAGATAGCACGGGATTAGCAAATACAGCTCGGCGATTAGGTATCTCTTTTACCGGTTTAGATAGAGAAGAGTTAATATTTTCTATTCTCAAGGAAAAAGCCAGTAAAGAGGGACGTGATTTAATACGTGGTGTTATTGAAATTTTAAATGAGGGTTTTGGGTTCTTAAGAGCCAAGGAAAATGATTATACTCAGAGCCCCGAAGATATTTACGTCGCCCCGGCAATTATAAAAAGATTTGGAATAAAAACTGGCGATACGATAATTGGAGCGGTTAAGCCTCCTCAAAATTCCGAGAAATATCATTCGATAGAAACCATAGAGAGTATTAATTATGCGCATCCCAGTGAAGCCAAAGACAGGGATAATTTTAACAATCTTACGCCTCTTCATCCTAATGAGAAGATGAATCTTGAGACAGAGGATGAAGATATTTCTACGAGAATCATTGATCTTATTGCGCCTATTGGGAAAGGACAGAGAGGTTTGATCGTTTCTCCTCCGAAGGCGGGTAAAACTGTTTTGATTAAAATGATAGCGCATTCTATTTCCGAAAATCATCCTGACATTCATTTAATGGTACTTCTAGTTGATGAACGTCCCGAAGAAGTGACTGACATGGAAAGATCTGTTAATGGTGAAGTTCTTTCTTCTACTTTTGATAAATCCCCGCAAAGGCATTTGCAGGTTGCAAAATTGACGCTTGAGAAAGCAAAAAGATATGTAGAGATGGGGAAGGATGTGGTTATCTTGTTGGATTCTATTACAAGATATGCCCGTGCAAGTAACCTGGTTGTACCTCATAGCGGTAAGACCCTTTCGGGCGGAGTTGATTCCAATGCTCTTAGAACCCCGAAGAGATTTTTCGGAGCTGCCAGGAATATCGAAGAGGGAGGAAGCTTAACCATTTTGGCGACTGCATTAGTCGATACAGGCTCCAGGATGGATTCAGTCATATTTGAAGAGTTTAAAGGTACGGGTAATCAGGAAATAGTTTTGGACAGGAATTTATCTAATCAAAGAATTTTTCCTGCAATCGATATTTTGGCTTCCGGTACCAGAAAGGAAGAACTTCTTCAGCCCTCCGATGTTTTGAACAGAATTTGGGTTTTACGTAAGATATTAAGCGATATGGAAGACAACTCTGAGGCTGTTGAATTTCTAATATCAAGAATGAAACGCTCGAAAAATAATGCCGAGTTTTTAAAGCTTATGACAGTATAATAAGGGGGGAGAAATGAAAAAAGATATACATCCTGAATATAAAGAAGGCACGATCAGGTGTACCTGTGGTAATGTAATAAATACCAGATCCACGAAAGAAAATTTGCATGTGGAAGTTTGTTCGAATTGCCATCCGCTGTATCAGCAACTTAGAAAAGAAGGCTTGCTTCCCGATTTAAAAGACGTTAAGTAGACAACTTTTCCCAATAGTCAAATATAGTTGTAATATTTGGGTCTTCACTGCAGAAGAGGTATAAAACTGCGTGTTTGTGCTAGTTGTGTTATTTGTTGTTCCTTTTTTTTGTTGGTTCGTTGGATTGTGGGATAGTTGGTTTGGATTTTTTTAAAACCTTCTAACCACCCAACCATCTAACTTTCCAACAACTTAAAATCTTTGTGTCTTTGTGTGATCTATAGTTTCGAGTTTTGAGTTTCAAGTTAAAAAACACAATAAAAATTTCGTGTATTTAGTGTGTTTCGTGGCCCGGCAAGCAAAAGTAATCTTATTTTTACACCTGTGCGAATTCTGCACGCAAAATGCAAAAATCCAGAAAACTAAGTTTTTGTCTAGGAGTAACTTATATTTTGGAATGATATTTGCATATAATTTTATTAGCTCTTTTAGATTTACTTTTTTCTTGTATTTGTTCTTTTAAAATTAAAAGTTTGCAGTTGGGCAGTTAGAGGTGATCTTCCTTAAGGATTCCCTTTCTTTTTTTTATGCAGGGGAGGAATTATATTAAACAATTTTCTAAAGTTCTTATAAATGCCCCCCTTATCCTCCCCTGCTTTACTTTATTAAAGTAATCTTAGTTCTTAATACCTCCTTGTTTCCGGCCTCTTCTCTTGCTTCTGGCAGGGGAAGAGGTTTTATTTTTTTAGGCTCTACAATTGTAGAGTTGCCGATTAAATTTTTTCAAGAAATATCTTATTTTGTCTTTTTTTCTAGAAATTAAATATTAAAAATTAAAAAGTAAAATGACAGATTAAAATGTAGAATTATATCTCGTCCTTTGAATGTGTATTTTTTAATGAATTTTTGAATTTTGATTTGTATTTTTGCATTTTGATATTTGATTTTTAAATTTTAGCGGCTTTGTCGCAATGTATCTCCGTGGTAAAGCATAAGAATGAGGGTTGACATATTTGATAAAAAATGTATAAATAACGTACAAAAAAACAGACAAAGAACCATAAAAAGGGGGAAATATGAAAAAGTTTTTGTTTTTTGCATCTTTAGTTATTATTTTAGTAGTTGGTTTTCATGGGTGTAAATCAGCTGAAGAGACAGGCGGGAATATTCACTTGCAGCAAGCAAGGTATGATAGGGCTATTGAACAATTTAAAGAAGCTAAAGAGAAGTATCCTGATAGTTACGGTCCTTTAGTTTCACTGGCAGCATCTTACTATATGAAGAAAGACTTCAAGGAAGCGGTCGATTATCTTGATAGAGCGATTGAAATGGACAAAAAAGGCGCTGAAGGTAAAATTAAGTCTTACGAGGATTTGTTGAATACCAAGTATTTAAAATGGCAAATATATTATAATGGTGCTGTGGAATACTTTAAAGATGAGCCTGAAAAAGGGATTGATTTAGCTAAGAAATCTCTTGAGGTAGAAGATCCCATGAAAGTGTCCCAGAGTTACAACTTGCTGGCGAATATGATGTTTAAATTGGGCAAAATAGAAGAAGCTGTGAATTTCCTTGCGAAAGCAATCGAAATCAACACAAAAAATATCGAGGCTTATATGACCCTGGGCCATCATTATCTTACTGTAAGAGATACAGAGAAAGCTCTTAAAAACTTTGATGAGGTTTTAAAAATAGATTCAGCAAAAATCGAAGTTTACGAATTGATTGGGCAGGCGCATTTGGTGGACAAGGCGTTTGAAGAGGCCATAAAATCGCTGGAGAAGGCTTTATCGATTTTAGGTAAAAATCCAACAATTATTTATAATCTTATGGTTGCGAATTATGAAGCCAAGAATTACGATAAAGCAATAGACTATGGAAAGGAAGTTTTGGAGCTTGAGAATGTAGAACCCAATATACTTACTAATGTTTATAATCTCATGGCTCAGATATATCAGAAGAAGGGAGAACATAAGAATGCTGTAGCTGTTATAAAGGAAGCTATAGATAAAGGTGTAAACAATTGTGATTCTTATTCAATAATTGCTTTCTCAAGTTACAAATTAAATAAGATGAAGGAATCCGAAATTTGGTCGAATAAGTACGAAGAATGCGTGAAAAGTAAGTAACTTGTTTTAGAAATTAAAAGGAATTAAATGAAAGGGGTAAGTGAAAGCTTACCCCTTAATTTTTCATCTAAAATTAAAATTTGTTTCTCAGATAACCTTCTAATCGTTTATTGGCTTCTTTTATTAATTCGAAGATTTTTCTGCAAGCTTCAGTATCTTTACCGGCAGGGTCGGTAATTATGTGTTGTTCTTTTTTGGTGTTGAAGTTGCGGAGAAATGCAATTTTGTTTTTGTTTTCCGGCGAAAGAAACGTTATGTAATTTTTATGCATATCTTCCATCACCAGAATCAAATCAGCCCATTCTAATACGGGTTTTGTCAACAATCTTGAAGTGTGTTCTGTTCTCAAGTTATTTTCTTTAAGTACTTCTTCAGCTACTTCATATATTTCGGTGCCGGTCATTGCTGCTATTCCTGCTGAGCGAACGTTAACTTTTTTAAGGTCTCTTGTTAGATATTTAAGATGTATTTCTGCCATTGGACTTCTGCATAAGTTGGCTGAGCAAACAAACAGGACATTAAAATCCAGATTTTTACCGAGTTTTACTTCCTGTCCGGCTATATTTTCAATTTCAATTATAGATATTACGCCTTTTCGGTAGAGAACCAGCGAGTCGTTTGAAATATCGAGAACGGTGGATTGCTTTCCGGAGCCGGACTCGCCATTTATTATTCTGTCAACCGCAAAGTCAACTTCTTTTAAGTTTTTGGGCGTGTATTTACCCGAGATATTGGCGCTTGTGGCGATTAATGGGATTTTGTTTTTTCTGATAAAATTTCTTAATTTTTTGTGATTCGGAATTCTTATCCCGGCTTTACCTTCTCTTGATAGGACTCCTTCAGGTAGATTTTTATTACCTTTAAAAATTAAGGTTATACCTCCAGGCAGTAAATCTTTTAATTTTTCGTAGACGGGCGGAATTTCTTCTACCCAGGTTTTAATGTCTTTAGCATCCGAGAGAAGTAGGGGAAAAGGTTTGTCTGCGGGACGTCTTTTTATTGTTCGTAATTTTACCACGCAGTCATGAGATAAAAAACAGCCAATACCCGGAACCGTATCTGTGGGGAAGAGTAGTATTTCAGCTTTTCTTTCTTGTTTTTTCATATGTTAAATGGAACTGGCATAAAGGTTAATATAAATATGACAAGAGAAATTATACCGATGATTTTATTTCTTCTAGAAATAGGTGATACTCTGTCGAGTGGCGGAGGGTGTTTAAATCTAATGACTAAAAAAAGAATAGCCCATATTAACCATCCCGGCCATAGTGGAATAAGTAAAATGACGACTCCGAAAATCACGTAGCCGATTATTCGATGTTTTTCTCCGACCAGTGCGTATAAAATATGCCCGCCGTCGAGTTGACCAACCGGAAGAAGGTTTATTGCTGTTACAAGATAGCCTAGCCACCCTGCGAAGGCGATTGGATGAAATAAAACGTCTTTTCCCCCGGGTAAATCGGAGAAGTATAAATTTGTAAGAAATTTAATCAGGAGCGAATTTCCGAGTATTATTCCCTCATCTCCTGAAATAGTTGCTACTGTAGAAAGTGAGAGACCGATCAGTATAGCGATTGTCGCAAAAAGAAAACCAACGATAGGACCTGTGGCTCCTATTTCGATTAGCGAATTTTTATCTCTGATGGGAGATTTCATTTTAATTACGGCTCCGAAAGTTCCTATTATAGTTGGGCCAGGTATGAAGTAAGGTAGGGTGGTATCAACTTTATTTTTTTTCGCCATGAAATAATGCCCGAGTTCATGACTGCCGAGTATTATCATTATCGATAGAGAAAAGGGTAAACCTTGGATAAAGTTTGTTATGGGAATAAGCGGATTAACTCCCTGCTGTATGGCTCCAGCCGCCAGAGTGGTCAAGAAGGTAATTCCTAAGAGTAAAAAATTTATCCATTTTTTTGAGTCTCTTTTTTCCGGCTTTGGTCTGAAGGCAAGAGAGATTCCATCTTCTTTAGCTGTAAAGCTTACATCGAGATTTAGCCCTTCAGCCTTTTCTTTTATAAGGATTAGTGCATCCTTTTCCGGTATTTTGAAAGTCCCTTCCCAGACAAGACTAAAATGCTCCATTTTGGAGCATTTTATATCCATTACTTCCTTTAAGA
>CAZALG010000086.1:0-7805 GCA_964485935.1 uncultured bacterium
TTCAAGGTCTAGGTCTGGCCATAGATACACTCGGCTAATAATATTATGGGCAACGGATTGCTATTCCGAAAAACAAAAAATCAGTATGGTTCCGTGGCTAAAAAAAGTTGCTTACTTTTAAACAAAGTTCTAACCGGATTTTTGTTTTTTTTAACAGAAAGCGGAAGCAAAAAGCTCACGTTTTTTCTTCGTTAAACGATATTTATACGAATTTAATCCTTTATCTTTACCCGCGCAAGGCCCTCGTGAAAATCCTCAGCATCATCAAATTGAGGTTTAATGACTATCTTCCCGGTATTATCAATGTATCCTTTTTTGTCATCTATTTTTACCCTCGCTAAGCTATCGGAGAAACACCAGGCCCAATCAAATTGCGGTTTAATCACCATTTCTCCTTTCTTATTGATATATCCGTATTTGTCATTTATCAATACCTTCGCCAACCCTTCGTGAAAATCCTCGGCCCGATCAAATTGCGGTTTGGCGACCAACTTCCCGCTTTTGTCGATATATCCCCACTTGTCGTCTTTCTCTACCATCGCCAATCCCTCGGAAAAATCCTTGATGTGATTAAATTTTGGGGAGACGACCCACAAGCCACTCTTGTTGAGAAGCCCCCATTTGTTGCCCACTTTTACCTTAGCCGAACCCTCATGAAAATCCTTGCCCCCGCTAAGTTGTGTTTCAATTACAATCTTTCCCGCATTGTTGATGTATCCACATTTGTCGTCTATCTCTACCATCGCCAACCCTTCGGAGAAATCCCCAACATAATCAAATCGCGGTTCAATTATCATCTTCCCAGTCTTGTTAATGAATCCCCATTTACCACCTGTCTTTACTTTTATTGATATACGATCTTTGCCTCCTCCAACAAGAGTTCCCTCTTTCCACTCATACTTAGCTCCTATCCTTACTCCTGCCAATCCCTCGGAAAAATCCTTGATGTGATCAAACTGCGGTTTGGCGACCCACGCGCCAGTCTTGTCGATAAGACCCCATTTGTCGCCTATTAGTGTAATAGATAAAAACAATAATAATAACAGCTTCCTCATAACTCCTCCTTATTGTTTACAATATTATAAATATTTTTTTTGTTTTGTCAAATGTTTTTCAATTGAAAATTGAATTTATTCACTCTTGACAAAATTTTTGTTATCCTTAAGATAAAATTAATGACCAATTATTTCATTTACGCTCGTAAATCAACAGACGAAAAATCGGAAAAAATATCAGAAAAAGACCCGGCCGCCCGGTGAAAAAAAGAAGAATCATAGAAAAAATAATTGTTGTAAAGAAAAGAATTTAAAGAGCCTCCCGAAAAAGAAGAAATAAAATCAAAACGGGTTGTAAGGGGCTTGAACCCTCGAAACCTTAACTATTTTTTAAAACAAAGTTCGAACCGGTTTTTATTTTTCCCCCTTGACATGTTCTCAAAAATGAGTACATTTGTTCTCAAATAGGAGAACATATGTTAGAAAGTTTATATGTTACTAAATCAAAAATAAGGAGAGATATTCTTACTTTGTTTTTCGGTAATCCTTCAAAAAAATATTATGTCAGGCAAATCGAAAGGTTATTAGGTTATTCTGTTGGCAGTATTAGCAGGGAATTGAAAAAGTTTAAAAAAGACGATTTGTTCTTAACGGAAAAGTCTGGAAATCTTGTTTATTATAAGTTAAATCAGGGTCATCTTCTTTATGAAGAACTGAAAAGTATTGTTATGAAATCTTCCGGTATTGTTCAAAGGCTAAAGGAAGCTTTATTGCCATTTATTAATATTGATGTTGCCTTTATATACGGTTCCTATGCCAGCGGTGAAGCGAAGTCGTCGAGTGATATCGATATTATGATAATAGGTGATGTTGAATCCTCGGATGTAGTTAGTAGTTTGAGTGAATTGGAAATAAAGTTCGATAGAGAGATTAATTTTACTTTATATACGAAAAAAGAATTTTTAGAGAAAAAGGATAAAATTGAATTCTTAAAAGATGTAATGGAAGGAAATAAAATTCCTTTGATAGGTGATTTAGATGAAATTCAATGAGAGTATTTCGGATTTACTGAAAGAAAATCTTATAAAGAAGGCTCGTGTTGATTTTAATGCAATAACAGAGTTTGTTAATAGAGCTAAGAAGGATTTGGAGACCGCAGAACGAAATTTGGGAATTGATGATGATTGTGCTTATAATTATGCTTATAACGCAATGCTTCATTCGGGAATTGCTTTGATGAATAGTTACGGTTATAGACCTGAAATTAAAAATAAACATTTAACTGTAATTCGGTTTGCCGGTACTGTTATGGAGAAAAAACTTGATTATTTGTTGAATATGTACAACAATATGAGAAAAAAGAGACATCGTTTTATTTATGAACCTTTTACGCCTTGCACTAAAAAAGAAGCGCAAGATGCGATAAAAAGTGCAAAAGAATTTGTTGAAAAGATTTCAAAACTCATTAAAAATAATAATCCTGAGAAAAAGTTTAATTTCTAAAGAAAAAAAAAGAAAAAGTTAATTGCCTATTTTTTCTGGGCGAAGTCGCCGCCATCGACGGCGTTTTTCTAAAGAAAAATCGAACCGGTTTTTTGGTTTTTTGAAACTAACTTTCAGCAATACGAATAATCCTTTATCTTGACATCTTTCCTTTATTTCCTTATCTTTTAAGAAAGGGGGTGTTTATGAGGGTGTTATCAAAACTTCTTTTAGTCTTTCTTTTTGGAACTCTTGGGTTATTTGCTCAGATGCAAATATTAGACACTTTATACTTTGGCTCAAACCTATGTGATGTAGTTGTGGATGAGATAAATAATATCGTATACTGTTCAGATGAAACAGATAATTGTGTTTACGTTATTAATGGGAATATTAATACAGTTGTTGATACTATCTTATTGCCGGGGAGCTATCCGAACAGTCTTGCTATCAACAAAAATACGAATCACTTATTTGTCTGTTATTATTCTACTGATTCGGTTTCTGTAATAGATTGCGGCGCCGATTCTTTGGTTATGAACGTTCCGGTTAATTCCCCGTTAGATTTATGTGTTAATGGTTCTACCAATTCGGTGTATATTGCTTGTTGGGATGAGGATACCAGCGTAACAGTTTTCGAAGATAATACTTACTCTATAATTGGAACTATAAATGCCGGAGGAAACAGTAATAATATATGTATAAATGAGACGACTAATAAATGCTATGCAATACTCCAGGATGATAAAGAGACTGTTATAATTGATGGCTCTACTAATGCAATAATGGACACAATCCAAAAAGGTTACAGAGGTATTGAAGTAAACGAAAGTACAAACGAGGTATTCTTAGCGGATATTAAGGGAGGGTCTCCCGATACATCTATTATTTTCGTTGTGGATGGCAATACAGATAAAATCATTGATTCATTAAGGGTTAAAGGGCAAATCGTGGATTTATGTGTAAATGAGGAAGCAGATCGTGTTTATTTTGCAACCGAAAACCCCGACTTTTTTTGGGTTATGGATAGAACTACGAATACATTAAGTGATAGTATGGACATCGAAGCCTTTCATGTCTCTTTGAACTCTGTTACTGGCTCAATCTACGTTACAACCTATGATTCCGTATTATATGCCTTAAATGATTTATCGGGAATAGAGGAAGAGATAACCCCGGGTTTGTTCTCCTTATCTCCAGCTGACCCAAATCCTTTTACCACCAAAACAACCGTTAGGTATGAATTGGAAAAAACGGTTAAGGTAGATATTTCTGTTTACAACATGCTCGGGCAAAAGGTAAGAGATCTTTTTTCGGGGAGGCAATCTTCCGGCGTTTATTCAGTTAACTGGAATGGGTTGGGGTATGCGGGAGAAAAACTATCTTCGGGGATTTATTTTCTAAAGATTGAAGCGGAAGGGAAAGAGGCTTCGAGTAAGGTTATGTTTGTGAGGTAAGGGATTCGCGGTAATATTAGAATAAAAAAAGGGAGGAAATATGCAAAATAGCATAAAAAAGATAATTTTAATTGTTCTTATTTCACTGATGCCTGTTTTCTTATCAGCGCAATGGCTTGAGACGAACATTGTTGTAGGTCGTGAGCCGTTTAGCTTGTGTTATCTTTCTAATAATAATAAAATTTATGTAGCTAATGAGGATAGCACTATAACAGTAATAGATGGGGCAACTAATTCAGTGATTGCAACCATTTTCGCAGGTCCGACTTTTAACCCACCACAACCTGTCTATCCTAGTTCGAGGTTTTTCGCGTACAATTCGGAAAATAATAAAATCTACTTTGCTAGTGATTCTAACACAGTTATGGTATTGGATGGAACCGCTGATTCGATACTTACCACTATTGAAGTGGGAGAGATCCCATACGCTTTACTCTATAATCCGGCTAATAATAAGGTCTATTGTGCTAATAGGTCTAGTAATAATGTAACCGTTATTGATGGAGCAAACGATGTAGTGTTAGATACCGTTCCGGTAGGTGACAGTCCTGTAGAATTAGCTTATAATTTTGTCGACAATAAAGTATATTCTGCTGACCATGGGGGAAGTGTTACGGTAATTGATGCGCAAACAGATACGGTGGTTGCTACTATCCCAATAGGGGATTATGCCGTAGGTTTGGTTTATAATTCAACCAATAATAAAATTTATTGCACCACTACGGAAGATAATAGAATTACAGCTATTGATGGTGTGACTGATTCGACAGTTAAAATAATTGATCTACAATATCATCCTGCCCTTTTAGCTTACAATTCAACTGATAATAAGGTTTATTGTAGTACTGAAGGAGATACTCTTTTGATACTTGATAGTTATACTGATTCAATAATTAGAAAAATTACAAAGGTTGGTGGAATTTGGGATGTTGAGTTGTTATATAATTCAACCGATAATAAAATCTATTGTGGGAATCGGGAGTACCAGGATACTGTGCTTGTTATTGACGGAGAAAGCGACTCTATAATTGCTAAGATTTCAACCGAGGCAAGAGGGCCGGGAACTTTTGCTCGGAACCCCCTGCATAACCGAATTTATGTAGCAAATCGTGGGGATTCAGTTGTATCGGTGATTAGAACAGCTGCTGGAATAGAAGAAGACTTTACGCTTAATACTATAACGTTTGAGGTCTATCCCAATTTGTTTTGTGATAAAACAACCGTTAGGTATGAATTGGGGAAAGCGGTTAATGTGGATATTTCCGTTTACAACATGCTCGGGCAAAAAGTGGGAGACCTTTATTCAGGGGAGAAATCTTCCGGTGTTCATGAAGTTAGTTGGGAGGGAACAGGAAACACGGGAGAAAAACTCTCTTCCGGGATTTATTTCTTGAGGATCGAAGCTGGAGGACAAGAAGCTTCGAGGAAATTGATATTTGTGAGGTAATTGAAGAAGCTTTCAACCTCAACTTTGCTCTGAGTTATCTTTTTTTGGTGAAAACATTCTAAAATCAAAAGGACTTCTATGCGAAAAAGTTAATTGCCTATTTTTTAAAACAAAGTCACTTAGTTGGTTGGCTTGACAAATATTGCTTGTTTTTTATATTATTGTAAAATAATATTATATTATAATTTGGAGGTCTACATGGAAAAAGAATATACTGCAGTGATTAAACGTGATGGAGATTGGTGGATTGGGTGGATTGAAGAATTTCCTGGTGTAAATTGTCAGGAAGCGACACATGAAGACTTAATAGAAACTTTAAAAACTACCCTAAGAGAGGCTCTTGAGTTCAATCGTCAGGAAGCTCTGAATGCTGCAGAGACCGATTATTCCGAAGAAATTGTTAAAGTATGAAGCGTAAAAAGCTGCTAAAGTATCTAAGCAGCAACGGGTGTAGCCTTCAGAGGGAAGGTTCGAAACATTCTTGGTGGATTAATCCAAAACTAAATAAACGTTCTTCAGTACCCAGGCATATTGAAATCAGTAACATCCTTGCAAAGAAAATTTGTAAAGACCTTGGGGTCCCACCACTAAAGTAGCTCATAGTGCAATTCTGTCCATAATTGGTGTTCGAAAAATCGTAAAGAATGGCTGTCAATCGCGAACCATGTTCGAAAGTGGGCGGAGAAGCAAGTCGCTTAATTTTCAATCTTTACTCCACCACCCCACCCATCCGGCTTGCCCGCCGCAAGGCGTCGGGCTGTCTTTGGCTTCGCCCTCGCTATCGCTCGGACGTCAGCCAAAGACTGGCTTGCATAAGCAAGCGCAAGCCGTCTTGACCCAACCCCGGCAGTCACAGTCGGTCGGCTTCAGACAGACTAAAGTCTGTCTTCCGCAACGCCCTTTGTGTGCCTGCTGTTTTAGTGGTTTTATGGACATTTCTTAGACTTTTAGTGTTTCTTATATTTATAAAATTTGAAAGAATAAGTCTTTAAAAAATTTATTTAAAAGAAAAAAGAATCTAGTAAGAATTAAATATTGGCGAAAATTTTTAAAATTTCAGCTGAAGGATAAGTTGATAGTGAAGCGATTCCATGGGCAAGTTCTATTGGTAATAAAGCACCTTCATATTTATTACTCAAAATGGGTGGTAGTGTTGAAAAAATTCGTTCTGCCCCTATTAAATCTTTAAATTGAGGGGATGGCTTATATTTACCAAAAGGAATATTTAAAACCATTTTATGATAATCGTTTAATTTAACAAAAACTTTAGCTCCATAATTTGTATCTTTTCCATAAGGCATGCCTACATCGGGTCTGTTCTGAATTTCTTCTTTGACATAGCTACTATCAGGTATAAATATTGAATTTTCAGGAGCTTTTCTACCAATTAATTGCAAGTGATCGCAAAAATAACCGGTTTTCTCTTGTCCGATAATATTAATATTAGTTCCTTGATTACGTGCATATTCGAGAAACTTTCTTGTTGGCTCTACAAGTTTGGAATATTGAGCTCTAATTGAGAGAGGTCCATCTTTTACAAATAGGGCTTCTTTAAGTATTTCTTTATTGTTTTCCCAAAAAAATCTAATACCTGTAAAAAGTAGTAAAAATTCATGAATCATCATATAATTACTTGCAACGCTATCAGGGGCCGATGCTTCCGCCATTTCTTGGTGAAATCCTAACATATCGGTAATAAATAGATCGCCGCCACAATTTGAGCATTCTCCTTTTTCTTCATCATAACTGAGAGTAGCAATCGTTTTATGACAATGAGGGCATTCAAATTTATCTAATTCTTTTCTTTGGGAGGGATTCCATTTTTCATAGGAAATCCACTTTAGTGTTTCCATGATTTCACCTGAAAGTGAATTATCGGAAATTGACTCAAAGATTATTTGTCTAATCGCATCATAAGTTTTAATGCCTTCAATTGAAATATGTTTTAGTGGAAATACGGTTGAATGATATATTGCCGAATCTGACAGTATATCTCTTAGAGCAAATGGGTGTGGAGTTTCTTTATCTATTTTAGCAAGTCCTTTCCTATCAACTCTCAGAAGTGCCGTTTTAACAAAGGCTAATTTCTTGTAAGGAGGATATTCAGATATAATTACTTGTCTAGAGCCATCGACTCCAAAGATTAAATTTAACTGTGATTCAACTTTAGGAATTTCCTCCCAAGCAATTTCCCTTTTAGATTCACCAATTTTACTATCATTAAAACTATCTATAAGTTTATTTACAAGTTCGCTTTTTAAAACTTCAAGATGCCCTAATCTGCTGGCTCTTTCTCCTGGTAATCTATTTCCTGCTTTATAAGGCATTTTTTACTCCTCTTTACTTGAATTATGGGGTGTAAACTTCCTTGCTTGTACTGAAACAACAAAACGATGCGACCGCGTTAGCATTCTTACATATCCG
>CAZALG010000086.1:7815-8103 GCA_964485935.1 uncultured bacterium
GACAGTTTTTGCTTGCAATATATCGCTTTTTAGACTTTCATATGCAACATTCATTTTAGCAAGTGCATTGACTTCATCTTGAGAAGAAAGATGAGCAATGAAGAAATTCTCAGTTTGTGCTAAAAGGTCTTTGTTAATAGTTGTAGGTGATTGAGTAGAATATACCATACCAATATGATATTTAGCTCCTTCTTTAGCAAACCGGGAATAAATAGTAGTTACGTCTTCATTTCGAGGAAAGAGATTATGCGCTTCTTCAAAATATAGTTGAACATAGTGATTGCCAAG
>CAZALG010000087.1:0-8070 GCA_964485935.1 uncultured bacterium
CGTATGGAAGCCGGGAAAACACGTGCGGAAAAAACAGTCGCAATTTTAACCGAACAGAGTATCGCTACTTCTCTGCAGGATGAGATAAGTCAATTATCCGATAATCTTATTTCTGACGGATACTCGGTTCTAAGTTATGAAATTTCTGGTGGGACCCCTGAAAATTTACGGGCCTTTCTTCAGGATTTATACGTAGATGATTCCATTGAGGGCGCTCTGTTTGTTGGGGATTTGCCCGTTGCCTGGTTTCAATATGAAGAAAACTGGGAATATGAAGAATGGCCAATAGATCTCTTCTATATGGATCTTGATGGTGAATGGCTTGATACCCTTGTGTATTTTAAATTGGATTACATCATCGATACTATAGTTCCGGGTCAGGATAATATATATGATACTCACAGGGGAAATATTACTCCGGAGATTTATATAGGCAGGTTGACGCCAACGGGACTTGGTGATGATACGCTTCTACTGCAGAATTATTTCTTTAAAGATAATCTCTACAGAGAAGGAAGTATTAGTCTACCCGAAAAAGCCCTTGTATACGTAGATGATGATTGGGAGTACTTTGTACCCATAGAGATTGCACCAGAAATTGCAATTGCATATAATGACACCCTTGTTATATCGCATCCCGACTCCACCAGAGCGAGTGATTACAGGATAAAGCTTGATTCTTTAAGAGCCTGGGTTCACTTATGCGCTCATTCCTGGTCGAGTGGACATGGGTTCTATTATGATGATAAGAGTCGGATGGATTACTATTATTCAAGTGAGTACATAACTCAGGATCCTCCTGCAAATTTCTACAATTTCTATTGCTGTTCCTTTGCAAGGTATACAGAGGGAGGATACGGCGGTGGGGCCTCGATTTTTAACCAGACTTATGGAGTGGGTGCGGTAGGCTCTGCCAAGACAGGTAGTATGTGGCATTTCATTGATTTTTACGAACCGCTTTCCGAAGGAAAAACCATCGGAGAAGCATTTAAAGATTGGTTTGCTGAAAAATTGGGGGACGGTGCTTGACATTGTGACAACAAATAAAAAATCCTGTTAATCCTTTTAGGACTTGTTGGTTCGTTGGATCGTGGGTTTGTGGGTTTGGGATTTAGGATATAGGATTTAGCTTGGACTTTGGACTATCTATTTCTCTCTGTGTTCTTTGTGGTCCAATTATTTTTGGGTTGGGATTATTTAAAAACTATCCAATGCTGACTCAAGAACATTATCTATCGAATTAGCGATGTCATCTTCAGTATTAATAACGTATATATCTGGTGGGATACCTGTACCTTCATAACATATATTGTCTATTGAAGTAATTATGCTGTGAGTAAGAGTATAAAGCCAACCGTTTGGCATATCTCGTTCCATGTTTTCGGAAAAAATACCTGTTGTCGTGTCACCAAGATGAGTAACATAAGGAAGTGTCCGCATTGCAAGCGTAAAGTGTTCTGACGCACTTGCTGTATTGTTGTCTGTCAAAAGCATAATTTTGCCGTTGAAAGGGCAGTTACCTCCGGGGGTAATTGAAGATAGCTCGGGGGGTGTTAAATTATTGTGTTTTGGACCATTTCTGTATCTTGTATAAAGATAGTCGCGTTTCCGGTCAAAGAAACGGCTGGCAATATGTTCAACATTGGCAGGACTTCCCCCGCCATTTCCGCGAATATCAATTATTAGTTTATGAGAAGACGAGAATGTTTCGACCACCTTATCGATGTCTTTTGCCCATTTGTTGACCGTATTGGCAAGACCTCCGGTGTTGCTGAATGAACTAATATGAATATATCCCGTACCGTCGTCTAAAG
Organism: uncultured bacterium; assembly: GCA_964485935.1. Taxonomy (GTDB): domain Bacteria; phylum Hydrothermota; class UBA3072; order UBA3072; family UBA3072; genus JAFGHJ01. The sequence goes on from CAZALG010000087.1 coordinate 1,815, forward strand.
TGCCGTATGTAAAGTACCCATTTCCGGCTGTGTCCCACGTTTGCATATAATTACTTTTTATAATTTCAAGACTGAATGGATTTATTTTTTCTACCGAATCACTCCCGGATCTGTATACCCTTCCCATTCCTTTCAAAGTAATGTGCGGATCGTTTAATGGGGTGATAAGGTTGGATAAAATATCAAATAATTCCATCTCTGTAGTATTCTCCGAAATAAGTGAACTATGAACGTTATAAAGGCTGTACCAATTTACATTTTTATAATCAAAAAGGGCATAATGAAGGTCAAAATCCTTCCAGAAAATCTCAAAATTATTGGTTGGTGTGTTTTCAGGCTCCGGACCTGTTAAAGGAGAACACTGAAGATATGAGAAAGTTAATAATATTAGTATAAATGTCCATATTTTATTGCTTTTTTTCATGATATTCTCCTTAGTTTTAAAGCATTAATCCAAAACGGAATTTGCCGAGTATACTTTTTAACACAAGAGGTTCGGAAACATAAAGATAGTGAAAATCAAAGCCGGCAAACCCACTTATTTTTCTGTTGAAAGCGTAGCAGTATCTTATCTGGTACGATAATTTTCGATAAGTATTTATAGATGTAAACTTACCACGGATGAGAAATTCTAATATTGACATATCCAGAATTTCATCGTCAAAAAGTCCCCAGGGTGGGCGATTTGAATATGTCAAAAATGGTGAATACGTCTTTAAATAGACATTGCTTTTCTCATCTATTTTATAATTTAGAAAACAACCGATATTTAAAGAATATGCATTTGTCCATGTCGGTATATCATCGAGTAATAAATCTAAATATGTTTCAAAAAGACCGCCTACGTATATTTTAAATCTATTATTTTTTGACAGGGTAAGCCGATAATAATCTTCTTGACTATCTATATGTAGGTATCCAAAACTTCTATGGGATATATCGGATCTTATATTTCCGTAACTTGCGGAATTGTACGATGTTCGAATACTGTTGCAGCCGGTTGTAATACTATAATATGTTCCTCCTAGAACATTTCCGCCATATGAAAGAGGCGAGAACGCATTATCATGTGTAGTATAAGAAGGAATGTCAAAACTGATTCCGTGCTCTCTCTTTTTCTTTTCATATTGAATGGCAAAGGAAATATCAATCACTGAAGTATCATTGGCAGGAGAAAATTGTATGTTATCGACATATTTATGGATATTATTATGGAAAACCAAATCATCTACTGTAGATCGGTATGAGCAAATTGCTGTAACACTTCCGCTTTTCTCAACAATTAATTTAAAGGATAAGGAGTCCTTTAATATTACCGGAGTTGTTATTTCACTTTTTTTTATCGAATTTTTATATTGTCTGTTAATATAGTTCTTTATTTTGAATATATCTTTTTGAACAGATTTTAAGGGGCGTTGTCCTTCAATAATGTTGATTTCAACATTTATTGTGGAAGGCTGAATAGATCCAGGAAGTAAAAGTCCAAAGGTGAGTAAAATTATTAAGATTTTTTTGAGCATATATCAACCTCCTTTTATCAAATTTTGAGCTTATTTTTGACTTCTCTTGCTTTTCTGCGCGATACCGGAATCTCTGTGCCATCGACCATCTTTAATCTGTATCTACTGCCAACATTTGAGATCAATTCCTTGATTTCTCTTAGGTTTACAATATAGGAACGGTGTACTCTTAAAAATAGATCTGATGGTAATCGGGACTCAATATGCTTTAAATTTTTCTTGTAGAAGAAATCATTGTTTACAGTATGAATAGATGTATAATCACCGTCAGCTTCAATACATAAAATATCTTCTACTTTTAGTAGCATGAACCCGTCTCTGATATTTAATGCAATCTTTGTTAACGGTTGATGACTAACGTAGTTGAGAATCTTTTCTACTTCAGATTCCCACAATTCTTTTCTTTCTATTAGAAATTTTGCCTTCTCTATTGCGCTAAAAAGACGTTCTTTAATAACTGGCTTTAAAATATAGTCTACTGCATTTACCTCAAAAGCCTGTATTGCGTATTCCTCATATGCTGTAACAAAAATAGTGGGGGGAGGAGCATCCAGGGAATCAAGTACACCAAAGCCGTCCAACTCGGGCATCTGAATATCCAGAAGCATAATATCCGGAGCAAGCTCTTGAACTTTAGATATTGCTTCTATGCCGTCTCCGGCTTCTCCAACAACATCAACGTCATTCCATTCAAGAATAACTCTTTTCAAATAATCCCGCACCAATTTCTCGTCATCTACTATTAGCACCTTTATTTTGTCTCGTTTAGGACTCATGAATCTTATCCTTCGTTGCTTTTATTGTATTGCCTGGGTATGGATATTTCTACTTTTACTTCTCCATTAGTGTTTATCTCGAAAGAACCTCTTTTTCCATAAATAACTTCAATTCTTTTCTTGATATTCAGAAGGCTGTGATCAGGAACAAGGCGAACTATCGCACTGCCGGTATTCGATACAGATATATGTAGTTCGTTATTCTTTGTTTTCACGGAAATTTTTACGTCCCCTTTTTTCTGTTTCTCAACCCCATATTTTACGGCATTCTCTACCACCGGTTGAATAAGGAAAGGCGGAAGTGAACAGTTTAGTAATTCTTCATCTATATCCCATATAATTTTAAGTCTATTTCCCAGTCGTATCTTTTCTATAAAAAGGAATTGTTTTATAAATTCGATTTCTTCACGGAGTTCTATAAAATTCTTCTGTCCGCGCCTCATTGAATATCGGAAAACCTCTGAGATAGCCGCCAGTGCCTCCTCTGCTTTTCCCGGATTCTCGTGGATAAGAGATTGAACAGATGCCAGGGAATTGAAGAAGAAATGAGGATTTATTTGAGCCTGCAAAGTCTTAATTGAGGCTTCAAGCCTCGCTATCTCAGCCTTCTCTTTTAACTCGCGTGATCTCTCCCTGAACATAAGACCACTTGCTAAAATAACGGAGAAAAAACCGAAACTAACACCGAATTTTACAATACTTTGAGAAGGGAAAGGATAGAATCCGAAGAACAGAAAACAAATATAATTACCAACAATTATCCCGAGAAAAGTTCCTATGAAGAGGAGGGGGGTTGTAAATAAAATACGGAAATATATTTCCGTATTTTTTATTCTGGAATAAATTAATTCAAAGAGAGCTCTATTTATAAAACCTATAGAAAAAGTAAAGACTGCAGATACAAAAAAAGTTTTCAGGAAATGGGCATCTTCACCCGACTGAAAAATAAAAGTAAACATAAGTGCTACAATTAAAAGTATGAATATATATAAAATAAATTCTTTCATATCAGGCGAAGATTAACATAAATTTAATAAAGATGCAACTATTTTTTCGATAAACGGTTAAATTCTCTCGGTGAAAGGGAAAACTTGAAAGGTAGGGGTTGGGATTTCTTTGAAAAGTGTCAAGGGGAACACAGTCGTCAGTCTCCGGTCACGAGTCATTAGTCAAAACATTAAAATAAAGTTAGTGGGTTAGTGTGTGGGTGTGTTAGTCTGTTTTTTTTAACCAACCCAACCCCTAAATCCTATATCCTAAAATTGCCGCCCAACAGACCAACAGTTTAGTGTCTTCGTGTCAAAAAAATCCTTGACATAAAAAAATATCATATTAATTTTAATATATAAATAAAGATCACCTATATTAGTGAAAGCGGGCTTTGCTGAAAACGGGAGAATCTATAAATAATGTTAAGGCGATACCTGTCATATGTACGCAGGTAAGACATGTAAAGCGAGACGGTTCTCTTGATTTTTAATTTAAAAAGAAACTGGCAATGGGCAATTCTTTCCATTACGCTGGTTGCAATAATCGGTCTATTGGACTGCCTTTTAGGTCCGGAGATAAGATTCTCAATTACCTACCTTATTCCAGTTGCTATAGGAGCATGGTTCGTCGGTAAACCTTTTGGTCTTGCAGTTTCCGTTTTTATTACGGCTATGGCTATGATTATCGGATGTGCCACGGGCCGGGCTTACTTGAATATTGCGTTTTATTATTGGGATGCAGGCATCAGACTTTGCATCTTCGTGGTATTGACTTTACTGCTGGATCGGCTTAAGACAGCCCTGAATACCGAGCGGTCACTTTCGCGGATAGATTTCCTTACCGGAGCCATGAACTCGCGTTGCTTTTACGAATTAGCTTCTATGGAAATCGAACGGTGCAAAAGATATGGACGAACTTTCTCGGTTGCGTACATCGACGTAGATAATTTAAAGACTATTAACGACAAATTCGGACACCTCAAAGGAGATGACACCCTGCGGGCTATAGTCGGCATCATCAAAAAGAATCTTCGAAGAACCGATACAGTGGCACGTCTCGGAGGCGATGAGTTCATTATCCTCTTTCCGGAAGCAACGTACAAAGCCGCTGCCGCAGCTATTAAAAAAATACAAAAAGCTGTTAAACATCAAACAGCTATCATGGGATTTTCTACCTCATTAAGTATCGGTATTTTGACCTGCGAGTCCTGTCCTTCCAGCGTAGCTAAGATGATAGAGGCAGTAGATTTTCTAATGTATTCGATAAAAAATCACGAAAAAGACGGAGTAGCACACTCAACTTATAAGTAAAAGGCTCAGTCATCGATATGAGTCTTTTTGGTTTGGGATTTAGAATTTGGTTCGTAGTTCCTGGTTCGTGGTTCGTAGTTACCCATTTCCCGATTTTCCCATTTTTCATTTTCCTAATTTGTTCTTTGTGGCTTAGTGCCTTCTTGGCGAAAATTACTTGACAATTTCTCTTTTTTTTCTTACGATTAACAATATGGGAAATACAAACAAACAAATTTCGAAAGGTAGATTAATAATAATGGTATGTGCGCGCTTTATACCAGGCGTTATTGTGCTGGGAGCAATGTTTTTAATTCCGGCCGGTACATTTGGATATTGGGAAGCCTGGACTTATATAGCTGTTCTCTTTATCCCCATGTTTTTTGTCTTTATCTATTTAATCAAAAACGAGCCTGAACTACTTGCCCGCAGGATGAAGATGAAAGAAAAAGAAACCGAGCAGAAACTTATTATCAAACTTTCGTATATACCATTTCTTATCGCCTTCCTGCTTCCGGGCTTTGACAGACGCTTTGGGTGGTCGAATGTTCCGGCGGTAGTGGTAGTCATCGCGGATATTTTGGTACTAATTAGCTATGGAATATTTTTTCTGGTACTAAAAGAAAATCCCTATGCTTCACGCATTGTTGAAGTCGAACCGGAACAGACAGTTATTACAAGCGGACCGTATGCAAAGGTCCGTCACCCGATGTATTCAGTGGTTTTAACGATGTATCTCTTCTCGCCACTGGCATTGGGTTCATATTGGGCAATAATTCCAATGATTTTTATCATACCCCTTATAGTGGCAAGAATCTTGAATGAGGAAGAAGTCCTTGTGAGAGATTTAGACGGGTATGAGGAGTATATACAAAAGACCCGCTACCGCCTAATTCCCGGTATCTGGTAGTTTTTACAATAAAACAGTTCGTCGTTCCTATCGTAGATTCTTAGAATCTAAGTCAAATGGTTAAATAGACAAATAGTAAAATAGTTATCCCATTTTCCGATTTATCCATTTTTCAACTTTCTTTTTATTAAAGCTCGACTCAAGACTGTTGAATTTCCTTCCAGGAAATTCAACCTTGACATTTATTCCCTTTTCCACTAAAATTAGCAATCATGAAAACGGAAATAAAAAGCATAGAGGATATTAGAGATGTTATCGGGAAAATGAATGATTCCGAATTTATAGATGAAGATTTTGGATTTGACTCAAAAAATGAAACATTTTTTCTTAGATCTTATTCGTCCAAAACTTCAAGCAAAGAAAGAAAAGAGTTTTACCTGGAAATTTATAATGTAAAAAAATATAATCTTTTAAATTCAGATAAAATTAAAGAAGACACAGCAATAGGGAAAGTCTTCAATACCATCGATATAAAAAGTAATGGTTTGAAGTTAATTATAATAAGTCAGGACCTAAAAATCGTGCTTCGATTGAGGAAACTCGAGGGGATTCTAAAGACTAAAGATCACCAACGTCGGTCAGGATATTAGTATATAAATAAACCGAGTCATAAGTCAGAAAGAAAGAACAATAAAAACATTTGTGATATTTGTATGATTCGTTGTTTTTTTGTTCGTTGTTCCTCGTTCGTAGGTAGTTCAATTATTTTGTTGTGGGGATGGTATTTTTCGACTCGTGACTCTGGACTCTAGACTAATGACTGTTTTATCC
>CAZALG010000088.1:0-7950 GCA_964485935.1 uncultured bacterium
ATCGGAAGCAATTAGATTTTCTTTCTTTCCTATCCCAACGATTAAAGGACTTCCGTATCTATATATTACTATTTTATCCGGTTCTTCAGTACAAATCACAGCAATAGCGTAAGACCCTTCAAGCCGGGATACCGTTTTAAGAACGCTCTCTTTTAAATTACCTTTGTAATTTTCTTCAATCAGGTGAGCAATGACTTCTGTGTCCGTATTGGATTTAAAAAAATGTTTTTTCTTTAAAAGTTCTTCTTTAAGGGTGTAGTAGTTTTCTATTATTCCGTTGTGGACTACAGCTATTTTGTTTTTGCATCCAACTTGAGGATGAGCATTCTGGTCCGAAGGTTCTCCATGGGTTGCCCAACGTGTGTGGCCTATTCCGATATTTCCCGAAAGAGGCCTCTCAGCAAGTATTTCCTGAAGATTCATTAATCTTCCTTTTACTTTTCGAACGTCTAGCTCTCCATCCATTACAGAAGCTACTCCTGAGGAATCATATCCTCTGTATTCTAATCTCCAGAGTCCAGCCATCAAAACAGAATTAATATCTTTATCTCCTATATATCCTACAATACCACACATTTATTTTAACCCTTGATTTTTTATAAGGTTTACCAATGCTTTGGCTTTTTTTATTGTTGGTGCTTCTGCGATAATTCGCAAGATAGGTTCGGTGCCGCTCATCCTAATGTGAACCCAACTGTCATCTTCTGTCAATCTGATTCCATCGCTTAAATTAAGTTTCTTATTTTTGTTTGTATTCTTTATTTTTTCTAATAATTTTTTACCTTCATTAAAATCTTCCATTTTTATTGCTTCCTTTATCATTTTATATCTCGGAAGTCCATTGACTATGTCTGATAAATATTTTTCCTCTTCTGCAAGGTACTGTAATATAAGAGCTATGGCTCCCATTCCGTCTCTTGTATATTGTATTTCGGGATTAATAACTCCACCATTGCCTTCTCCTCCGATAACAGCCTTTTTATCTTTCATTATTTTGACCACATTTGCTTCCCCTACTGGGGAGCGATAGAATGGTACTCCGGCTCTTTTTGCGATATCTTCAACACTTTTAGTCGTAGATAGATTAACTACTACAGGTCCTTTCTTTTTGCTTAAAACGGCTTTTGTAGCGAGAGCTATAGTATATTCTTCGCCTATTGGAGTGCCTTCTTCCGAAACAATTGATATTCTATCACCATCGGGGTCAGTAGCAAAACCTATGTCGGCACCAGATTCTTTAACTTTCTTTGCTAAACTTTTAAGATTTTCTGACCTCGGTTCAGGTATTCTCATGAATTCTCCGCTTGGATTGCAGAAAATGGGGTAAATTTCGACATTTAATGCATTCAAAAACTCCTGAAAAGCCAGGGAGGCTCCTCCGTTCACACAATCTAAAGCAACTTTGAACTTTTTCTTTTTTATTAATTCTGTGTTTATTCTTGAAGTTGAAAGTACACCCTTTATGTGTTCTTTAACGGCTTGATTATTTTCTTCTAATTTTCCGTAGTCGGAAGCTTTTTTCCAGGAAATACTTTCTTTTTCCATTGAAAAGAATTTTTTTATCTCTTTTTTATTTAAAAATTCTCCTGCAGGTCCTACAAGTTTTAAGGCGTTCCATTCAGACGGATTGTGAGAGGCGGTAATAACTATGCCGCCGGAGGCTTTTAATTTCTTTATATTGTATAATAAAGTGGGAGTGGGGGCGAGGTCAATATCTATTACATTAATTCCCACACCCAAAAGACCGGAAATCACTGCGTTTTTCAGTGCAATTCCGGAAACCCTTGAGTCACGACCAACGATTATTTTCTTTTTACCTGCGAATTCATGGAATGTAAATTTGCCGAATTTAGCGGCAAGATCCAGAACTATTTCCGGATTGAGTCCGTTACCTACAATACCTCTAATTCCAGAAACGCTTTTTATAAGCATCTATTCTCTCCATTAATTCTTTAAAACCTTTATTTTCCTTTGCTGAAATGAAAATAGCTTTCGGGTATTTTCTCTGCATATACATAAGGATTGCCGGGTCTATTACCTGGTCAATTTTATTAAATACTAAGATGTTATCAGAATCGCTGATTTCAAGAAAATCCATTACTTTTCTTGTCTCTTCTAGTTCTTCTTCGATTACCTCTGAGGAGATATCGACCAGGATAATCCGTAAAGTTGAGTCTTTAGCTTCTTCGAGAGTTGATTTAAATGAAGACATTATTTCGGTGGGTATTCCACGTATAAAACCGACCGTATCTATAAGCAAAAATTTGTTTCCTTTATTTGTTTTTGCCAGTCTTGTAAGAGAGTCCAGGGTAACGAAAAGCTTATCTTCTACCTCCGCATTACTATGTGTGAGTGCGTTTAAAAGCGTTGTTTTGCCTGCGTTTGTGTATCCGAGTAGTGCGACACTAAAAGCTCCTTCTCTGTTTTTTCTATGTACGATCCTTGTCTTTTCCACTTTTTTTAGTTCTTTATTTAAATGGTTAATTCTCTTTCTTATTTTTCTCCTATCGACTTCAAGTTTCTTTTCTCCGGGACCTCGAGTTCCTATTCCTCCGCCGAGTCTTGAAAGTTCTTTTCCGTGTCCTGTTAATCTACTTAGACGAAAGTTAAGTTGGGCAAGTTCCACTTCAATCTTTGCAGATTTTGTCCTGGCATGCTGTGCAAAAATATCCAGAATTATATCCTGTCTGTCAAGAACCTTCTTTTCTGTTATTTCTTCGAGATTAGCTATTTGAGCAGGTGATAGAGATTCGTTGAAAAGAAGTATGTCGACATCTATATCTTTCAGATAATTAGCTTTTCCTTTGCCTATAAAGGTAGCCGTATCCGCTTTTTCTTTGATTTGAACAATCTTTTCTATTGGGATAGCTCCCGCAGTTTTTGCAAGAGATTCTAATTCCTTTAATTCTTCGAATTTTGCTTTTTTCTCTTTATCCTGTTTTGCTAAACTTATTATTAATACTTTTTCCTTTTCTTTTTCTTTTATCGTATACATTTAAAAAATTAGTTTATTAAAGATTAACATAGAGTAGGTAAAAATCAAGCTAAGAAATAAAAAAGGTCTAATAGGCTTTTCCGAAAATTACTTTTTGCCTGGTAGGTTTTCCGGTGAATAGGCATTTGCCTTCTTCTTTATCGCTTTCTTCTTCGAGTGGAATGCAACGTATGGATACGTTTAAATCTTCCTGTATCTTTTTCTCTACCGCTTCATCTTCTTTGAAGTAAGCCTTTACAAAACCGCCATGTATTTCCGGCTTTTCGCTGTTACGAGGGGTGAAGAAATCGTAGAAATCTTTTTTAGAATCCATTGTTTTAGTATTGTATTTCAATAACCTAAGTGCGTTATCATAAAGTGAATTTTGGATAGAGGTTAATAATACAGGTGCGTTTTTAATGAATTTCCCGGTCTTCAAGGATTCGTTTTCATGCGCAGGGTTATCTCTTCTGCTGATAGTAACTTCGTCTTTCTCAATTTCTTTTGGACCGATTTCAACTCTAATTGGAACGCCTTTTTTCACCCAATCCCATTTCTTTCTTCCTCCTGATATTTCGCTTTTGTCAACAAAAACCTCAAGCGGGGAATTGTTATAAGTGATTTCCGAAAGTTGTTTCTTTATTTTATCGCAATATTCAAAAACTTTATTTTTAGATTTATTATTGGGGGCAATAGGTAATATAACTATATGTAGCGGAGATAATTTTGGAGGTATTACTAACCCATCATCATCGCCGTGTACCATAATTAAACCGCCTACTAAACGTGTAGATACACCCCAGGAAGTTGTATATGCGTATTTTAATTTCTCATCTCTGTCTAAAAACTTTATATCGGAGGCTTTAGCGAAATTCTGACCTAAATAATGAGAGGTTCCCGCCTGCAGGGCTTTATGGTCCTGCATCATAGCTTCCACACTGTAAGTTATGTCTGCTCCGGGAAACTTCTCGCTTTCGGTTTTTCTGCCTTTAATTACAGGCATTGCCATATCGCTTTCCATAAAATCGGCGTACACATTTAACATTTTATGCGTTTCTTCCATTGCTTCTTTTTCTGTTGCGTGAACTGTGTGTCCTTCCTGCCATAGGAATTCAGTAGTCCTTAAAAACATTCTGGTACGCATTTCCCATCGCACAATGTTTGCCCATTGATTTATCAATAACGGCAGGTCTCTATATGATTGGACCCATTTTGAAAACATTGCTCCTATAATTGTTTCTGAAGTAGGACGTATAACCAGAGGTTCTTCAAGTTCGCCTGCGGGTACTAACCCCCCGTTTTTTCCTTTTTCAAGGCGGTGATGAGTTACGACCGCGCATTCCTTGGCAAAACCTTCTACATGCTCTGCTTCTTTTTCAAGGAAACTTTTAGGAATAAAAAGAGGAAAATATGCGTTTTTATGACCCGTTTCTTTAAATCGCCTGTCCAATTCTTTTTTTATATTTTCCCAAATGGAAAAGCCCCAGGGTTTAATTACCATGCATCCCCGTACGGGGGAGTTTTCCGCAAGGTCGGCTGCTTTTATTACTTCTTGATACCACTGGGAATAATCTTCATTGCGTGTCGGTGAAATGGCATTTTTCCTACTTTTCATCTGTATTTTTTCCTCATTTTCGTTTGAATTTAATAGTTTAAGGGGAATTGTCAACACTATAAAACAGGAACCACGAGATTTCACAGATTACCACAAGATTTTTGTTAGTTTTACCTCTCACGGCCCCAGAATTAGCCACGGATTTACACGGATAAACACTGATTTTTTTTGTTGTTTTTTTTGACTAATGACTAATGACCGGTGACTAATGACTAAATTATTCACACGGAGCCACTGAGAGCACAAAGTTTTTTCTTTATTCTAACTTCTAACTTCCAACTACTAACTTCTTTAAATGTTGACAATGATGGTATTTTTAGTTATAATACTGATGTATAAGGAATCACCCAGAAATATTGAAATCAGTTTATACGGCTTAACAATGGAGTATTTGTGATTAATGTTAGTACATATAAATTATGTTATACCATAAATACAAAACAGTGTAAAATTATTAATCTTCCCGATGTCAATGATATGACTTTTAACATTCTTAATACTATTGATGGCAAGTGTTCAAGGTCTAAATTGTAAAGGAGTAAATTCATGGGTTTATTTAAGCAAAATGTTTTTAAATTAATTGAGAAAAATAAGAATGAAAAACTTATAGCCCTATTAAAGAATAATAAAATTGATATCGATGTAAAAAATAAGGTAGACCAAACGCCATTAGATGTGGCAATTGAAAATAAAAATTTTCAAATTGCTGATTATTTAATAGAATCAGGTATAAAAGATACATCAAACACTATTAAAAAACTATTGGAAATACTTGATCAAAATTCATATCCTTCAAAAAAAGACTTTAAACTAATTAAATATGTAATAATTTTATTAAGTAAAATTGGTAATGATATTATTATTGAACCACTTTTACGCTATATTGTAAATGCTTCAGATTATTTTTCAAAAGACCAAGGGCGATTATTATCTCAAGAAACTATTAAAACACTTTATAAAATAAATCCTGAATTATATCTGAAAAAATTAATAGAAGTAAATGCTGAAAAAGAATTTAACATCGTTTATCTTTATGAACTTTTAGCTGTGTCAGATAAAGGTCTATTGTTTAAAGTTTTTAAAGAGTGTTTGCTATCAAATAATAAAATTCAAGATAATTCATTAGAATTAATAGGAACAATTATATATCAAAATTATGGCGACAATTTTATAAATGATATTAGAACTTATTCACCTGAAATATACAAAATTCTTAAACCTCTTTTTAAAGATAAGTCAATAAAGAAGAATTTAATCAATAAGTTAATTTTACACAATGAAAATCTCTCAGGTACATATTATCTTTTTGACAATGTAAAGAGAGAATATAATCATATATACCTAATACGTTTTCTATCTGAAACAGTGGATGAAATTGTTGTTGATTTGTTCATCCAGGAATTGAAATCATTAAAAAGGCTTGAAGTAAGACCAATCTTGATATTGGAACTTATTTTGGGATTAGGGAAACTAAAAAGTAATAAAGCAAACAATTATTTAATGGAATTGATTATCGATGAAACGTACATGGAAGAGTCTTCTTCAATTATAAAGGCATTAGAGTATAGCGGTTTCACATTTGACAATAATTATCAAAGATCAGTAAAAGCTTTTGCCGAAAGAGATTGGATAAATGTAAAAGGGAAAAAGATGCTTACGCCTCTTATATATTATCAAAAAAACATGACATTTGATTCAGAAGAAAGTGTTAAAACATATTTACTTTCACTTAAAAAAATTCTACAAAAGAATATAAACAGTGTTTCTTTAGATGTTTTAAAATTATTGTCAAGAACTAATGATTTAAAATTAATACATACTTCTTATAATACTGGAAGAGATGGTGAAATAGATAGTATAGATAAAATGGAACAGAAAATATCTTTTGCAGAAATTTCAAAAATGGCAACAGTTGAGATTAACAAAAGAAAATTGAAAAAGTAAAACGTTGAACAATAAATGGTATAACAACTGGCTCAACTGGATTTTAAAACGCGCCTTTTTTGGGGAAGTTTGACTTTTACTGGAATCACATTTTCAACGAAAGTTATCGTTCAGTTTTAAAACCAGTTAGCCAAGACGTTAGGGTTTAAAGAAGTTCACCAGACATTTATTTTTAAAAAACGTAGAGTTGGGGCTTGTCCCCAACATTCAACAGCGCGTGGGACAAGCCCACGCGCTACAAGGAATGTATATATAAAATAATGGAAGCCATACTTGACAGAGATAATAATCTTTCTAAATTAGATACAGAAATAAATATGAGAACCAATAAATCAATCATTGATTATCAAGACATAAAGAGAGAAAGTGGTCTCACCCAGATTATAGATGAAAATCATAATGGAAACCCTAACAAAAGTTTCCAGCCGACCGAAACCGCGGTATTTGAAACCGTTCGGTTTAATCTCTTCAACCAGTCTACTGCAAATCCAACGTTTAGTTAAGGAAAAGTTTCAGCGGCTGAAACTTGACGTTAGCATAAAAAAATTAAGAATGAAACTATTATCATAAAAAGGAGATATTTACATGAATGTAGACAATTTAATACTTGAATCTATTAAAAAAAATGATATAGCAGCATTGAAAGAATTATATAAAAAAGGAATAGATATAAATTCAATTCTTAAAGAATCAGATTATAAATATCATACTGCATTGACATTTGCATGTGAAGAGGGGAATATAGAAATTGTAAAATATTTAATTGACAATAAAGCAGATATAAATGCTATAAATTCTGTGGGTAGTACACCATTAATGATAGCAGCTGCTAATGGAAACTATAAAGATTGTGTTGAAATATTAAAATGTTTAATTGAGAATGGAGCAGATATTGAGGTAAAAGGAGTTTATACTCATAGAGATATAAAATATGAAAATAATGCACTTATGTATGCAGCAGAAAGTGGCAATTTACAATGTGTAAATATATTAATTAAAGCAGGGGCAAATGTAAATTCAAATAATTTTGCAGGCTTAACACCTTTAATGGTGGCATTAAGAAGAAGGAATAACTATGCAGTTGCTAAAAAATTGATAGAAAAAGGTGCAGATGTAAATGCAAAAACTATATATAGCGAAACCGTTTTAATGTTTGCGGCTAGTAGTGACAATACTAAAACAATAAAAATGCTCATTGATAAAGGTGTAGACGTAAACGCTACAAGCAATGCTGGTACAGCATTAGATATTGCTTATAGTTCATTTAGTATAGATTCATATAACATACTTAAAGAATATTAATGTAAAAAATGATTAAGATTAGAATATATTAAATCTTACTTTCTACGGTTTTAATGGAACGGGTCAGGTCTTCTTTGAAAAGTGTCAAGGAGTGGGGTTAAATTAATTTGTTTTT
>CAZALG010000089.1:0-7775 GCA_964485935.1 uncultured bacterium
TTTTGTTTAAGGGCAGCAGTTTTTTATCATCTCTCATTATTATCTGGGCTTTTTTAGCCACATCCCAGGAAAAATCAACAACTTTTTTATCCGTTGTGATTTTGTAAGTTTTCTCAGCACTAATTTTAGGAGCCTTTTTATATAAATCCTGATCATACTTCATCGCCAGAAGACGACCAACTGCTTCATCGAGTCTTTCTTCGGATAGTTCGCCCTTTTCAATGGCTCGTTTAATCCCGAAGAACGTCTGAGATCTGGATTCATCATCGGCTTTCAGAAGAATCGTATCGCATCCCGCGTTTAATGCCATCACACAAGCAAGAGGCAGAGGCCATTTCTTAAGAATAGCAGCCATACCGATAGCATCCGAAACAATAACTCCTTTAAATCCCAATTCTTCTCTTAATAACCCGGTAAGTATATTTTCAGATAAAGTCGTCGGATATTTTTTATCATAGGCGGGATAAACCGAATGACCGGTCATAATGGCTTGTACTCCCGCGTCGATAGCGGCTTTAAAAGGAACCAGGTCGACTTCATGCATTCTCTTCTTGCTTAAATTCAATACTTCCAGAACATCATGAGCATCAGTATCTGAGCTACCTCTTCCCGGAAAATGTTTAGCAGTTGTTGCTATACCGTTATCCTGTAAACCCTTGATTAAAGCGACAGCCTGTTCCGCGCATACCTCTGGATCGTCACTGAATGATCTTACTCCTATTTCAGGATTCTTAGGATTTGTGTTCACGTCACAAACAGGAGAATACATCTGGGTAACACCCATAGCAGATAACATTTTACCGATAGTTTCGCCAATCTTATAAGTTATTTTTTTATCACCTATAGCAGCCATTCCCATAGGACCCGGGAACTGCCTTATTCCTCCCGCCATATAATCATTCTTGAAGTCACCTTCAAAATCGATGGTTATATGTAACGGAACACCCGAAGGTCGATTCATCGCGATTTTCTGCCATCTTTTCAGTCTTTTTGCGTATTCTTCCGGCGTTATGCTGATACCAAAATCAGAACCCGCGAAATAAGTGCTGGCTATATTAAAATAATCTTTCGGTTTTTTAAAAGTCTTATCAACCTGGGAATTACCCCAGTAAAGGTTCTTACACGTTTCTATCGCATAAGGTTCCAGACATAGCCCCCCACAGTGCAACCTAGTAACCTGTTCGATACCGCTCGGAGTAAACATCGTACCGCGCCAGGTAAATGTCAGAACCTGTCCTACTTTTTCCTCTAAAGTCATTTTTGAAAGTTGCTTACTTACAAATTTATCTCTTTCTTTCGACATTTTTATCTCCTTTATCTCCTCTTTTTTTATTATTCCCACTTACCTTTATTATCGGGTCCAACCCAGAACCCGTTCTCAAATTTCCAACCTTCCGTATTGATTTTCAACTCTTTCGTCTTCCAAGGGGCTTCGATTCTCCTTGTTAAATCATCAAATCCTTTATTCCAGGTAAGCCCGTCGGGAACTGTAACGTTCATACTTCCCGCTGCGTTGGCATAACGCAAACAGGACTCTACGGAATGATTCCATACAAAAGCGGAAAGAAATCCGGCAATTGCCGAATCACCGGAACCAAGAGCTCCTACAAATTTCTCTTCTTCGTATACCGGGAACCAGAGTTCACGGTTAGCCCAGTTATCGAGGTCGGAACATCCCGCAGTTCCTAATTTCGCAAGTCGTTCAGCACCGGCAGTCCGGATATACAATCCTCTATTTCCGCACTTGACCATAGCTATTGCTGTACCCATCTTTATTAAATCTTTACCTATCCTGGAAATTTCTTCGACACTCATATTATCGAGTACGGTTTCCTTAGGACCTAGATTAGCTCTCTTCTCAAGAAATTTATCTTTGTACAGGAAATAGAAAATTTCTTCCGCACTCGGTACCATAATATCCGATAGAGGAATCCAATTTTCAACAATAGCAAACCAGTCGATACTATCACCGTAGCCATCTACGTCAGGAAGAGAAAGATCGAGAGCTATTGTCGTATTTAATTCCCTGGTCTTTTCAAGTATTTTTGTCAATTCCGCACCTTTATTTGCATAAAGTTTTTTCATCCATGGCGGATAACCGAAGAGCATAAGCTTCGAGCGAGTTACAATATCAAAATCCATATCATCATAACTGAATGTATCGTTAGCACCACAATGATGTAGATAGAAACGGTCTATTCCTGGTATACAAATCGCAATTGTATACGATGTGGATTCACCCTCGACCATTTTAATACCTTTAAAATGGCCTTCATGTTCTTCATACCAACGAAGAATCTGTTTTCCGAAATCATCATCACCAATTTTACCGATGAGTTCGGTTTTAACACCAAGCCGCCTTATAGAAACGCCAGCGTTTGTAACAGGACCTCCGCCCACGACAACACACTTACCCATATTTATCATTTTACCGGGCACAAGGACATCAGTCATCTTATCAACTGTCCCCTCGATTGTAAAAGCCGGTATTAAATCAAGGCAGGTATGACCTGCAGCTACGATTTCAAGATCTTTTTCATTTGTCATTTTAATCTCCTTGTGAATAATTTTTGCAAAATAATACCTTACAACATATCAATGTCAAGTTCAAAATGAAATCTAACATCTTCTTTTCACCCTTTACTTAGAGGTGTTTATAACGGCGTAAAAAGCCTGTTTGGGTTCACATTTTCGATCGAATAACATAGGATAGTCGGTTCTTCCTCTTATCGGCAAATAGCTACGCCAGGACTGCCCGTCGTGTACAGCCCAGAAAGTAACACGGGAAAATTTATCTCGGTGTTTAAGGAACAAAGAAAACAACTCGGCATACCTATCCGCCAGTTTGTTCTGGACGGAATCCGGAAGACCATCCGGATATGGATTATGCTTCTTTTGAGTTTCCGGATCGAACGAAGAGAGATCAACCGCTTTAGAATCAACAGGATAAAAAGGAAGTACTCCCACATCCAACTCTGTAATCATAATATTTATGCTCAATTCCGAAAGAGCCTTAACGACATCTTCAATTTCCTCTAAAGAAGGATAATCCAGAAACCAGTGTGCCTGTATTCCAATTCCATCCACACGGATACCATTTGCCTTTAGCCTTTGCACCAACTTAATAACACCCTCGCACTTGGGCCTTTTATAATAATCATAATCGTTGTAATAAAGCTCAGCAGCAGGATCAGCCTCCCGGGCGTATTCGAATGCTTTCTGTACATAATCTTCACCAATAATTTCATACCACTTGCATTTTCTGAAAGAACCATCTTCAACTATTGCTTCATTTACAACATCCCAGCCATGAACTTTACCTTTATAACGACCCATCACGGAAAAGATGTGTTCCTTCATTCGTGCAAGCAAAGCCTCTCTATCCAACGGATTGCCCGATTCATCTTCAAAAACCCAATCAGGTGTTTGATAGAACCATACGAGAGTATGCCCGACTACGAACATATTGTTCTTTTTACCAAATTCCGCATATTTATCTGCCGGTCCAAAGTTGTATCTATTCCTTTGCGGATGTATTTCTTCCCACTTAAGAATATTTTCCGCTACAATGCTGTTAAAGTGTTTCTCTACAAGGGCTAATCCCTCCTGATCCCTACCTTTAATCTGATCCAGGCTTAATGCGGCGCCAATGTAAAAATCATCCTTAAATACGTCTTTTAGTGCAATATCTTTATAATCATTCATTTTATTCTCTTCAATCTATTTCTCATATACTATAAAATCAAACCAATCAAAATCAGCAGGGACAGTACTCTTTTCTCCGTTACCCGTAGCGTACATGCCAATATACACCCCTGTAAAGAGATACCCGACGACCTCTTCAAAAGTAAGATACTTTGTTTCTACCTTACCCATACTCACCGGGGTTTCACCGTTTATTTGATAAAACAGTTCATAAAATAGCGGCTTTGCTTCAATAGACAGAACTACTTCTCCCTCACCTATTTCTTCATAACGTACAGGCTCAACTAATTTACCTTTAACCATATTCATGAAAAATACATGGCGTTTACCACTCCTCCGAGTAATTCCTATTTCAGCGCGGTTTACTTCATTACCTCGAATAACAAGACCTGCCTCTTCACCTTCATTCTTAGGATTGAAATCAAGTTTTGATCGTACGATGCATTCCATCGCAGTTTGACGCCGCCCGAGAAAAGTAGGCGAATCCTGACCTTCCATAGTAATTGCCGTACCCCAGAGCCTCAGGTAACCCGGACGCTCTTTATAAGAATAATTTTCCATATATGGATTTCGTAAGTAATTCCAGCAAAGAGCAAGATTTGGGTTATCGAAATTATCCCTCTCGGGTTCTTCTTCAAATGTAAATTTGGGTAATCTCGGAGCCTTCATTATTCTTTCTATTGGTTTACCTCCATTCACAACCGGCCAGCCTTCTTCATTCCAGGTAACAGGAGCCAAAAACATCTCTCTTCCGAGATGATTGTAATAACCACCTTTGGGGCGAATCCCAAGAAAAACGATCCACCACCCATCCGGAGTTTCTACCAGATCTCCGTGTCCGAGAGCCCGGAACTGATTTCCTTCCAGATGTTTATGCGTTAGAATCGGGTTATCGGGATTCGGCTCAAATGGCCCCCAAGGAGAATCGCTTCTGGCTACTGTAATCATATGTCCGTAGCTCGTGCCTCCTTCTGAAATCATCAAATAATATTTTCCGTTAATTTTATAAAGATGAGGACCTTCTGCCCATATTCCGCCGGTACCATCCCATACGTTCTTCAAATCTCCTTCGAGCTTACCTTCTTCGAGATTCAATAACTTCTGCGCAATGTAGCCGTCGCCTCCTCCCTCATGCCTGGTATAATAAACACTGCCATCATCATCAAAAAACAAAGAAGGGTCCATACCGTGTACGTCGATCCATACAGGCTCGGACCACGGACCTGCAGGATCTTTTGCCGTCACATAGAAATTTCCGCCTCCATCCACATTTGTGGTAATCATATAGAATAAACCATTGTGATACCGAATAGTCGGAGCGTAGATACCACCAGAATATCTCATATTTTTAAGAGGCAATTGACTTTCACTCGTGAGGCAGTAACCAATAAGATTCCAGTGCACAAGATCTTTACTGTGAAAAACCGGTACACCCGGGAAATATTCAAAAGAACTGTGTACCGTATAATAATCGTCACCAACCCGGCAGATACTGGGGTCAGGAAAACCACCAGGAATAACCGGATTTGTATATGTTTCATTGTATTCTACAGAACAGTTTGCCAACATAATAAAAAATAAAAGCGATACAAAAAAATAACATACAAAAAATTTGTTCATATATTTTACCTCCTTACAATCGAGAAAAAAACGTCTCTTACATATTTATAAAAATGAAACGCCCTTTCAACAATTTTTATTTGTTCTTTTTCCCGACTTTGATCAACACATCAAAAGTCTGTTTTGTTTTATACTACCGATAGAAATCAAAGGACAAATAGCCTCATTTTTAATCGGCGAAAACTTATTAAACGATTGTCTTATTAAGGCATTCATATCTCACTTCATTTACTTCCTTACTAAACAACCACCGCTTGATTTTGTAAATCTTTAACTTGGTCAATCCTGCTTATACTGTTCTCGTCTCTTTATTAGAGCCTGCTCCATTTCGAGTTCCGTGCTCCTATTTATTTGATAAAAGAAAAGCGTGCCTACACCAAGGAAGAATAAAATAGCAGGATAAATACTCATCATATAGCGGATACCTTTTAAAGTTGTGGCACTCTGCGCGACATTAGGAACATATTTATAAAAACCAAGCAGTTTTCCTGCGATGGCGCTCCCAAAACTGAGACCCAATTTAAGAGCAAATAAAATACCGGCAAAGGTCATAGCTGTCGCTCTGCGGTGGGTTTTCCATTCTGTGAGATCGGCGACATCAGCGACCATAGCCCAGAGCAAAGGAACCGTAACTCCATAGAAGATCTGGATAATATTATTAAAGAGATATTGCAGGAAAACCTGCTCCGGCTTTAAGAATACATACACTACCGTAGAACACGCCGCCAAAAACAGAAAAACCTTAAATACATCTCTTTTTCCAAACCTTACCGCGAAAAACTTAGAGAAGAGAATACCTATTAACATGGCAACTCCTCCGCTAAAGCTGTAAAAGGAAAATCCTATTGCTACGACATCCGCTTCCGGACTCCTAGCAAAACCAAAGTTCTGCAGGAAACTCCGAAGGCTCTCATGATTCACAAAGTATTTAGTGTAATACACTCCCATACTACCCTTCAAAGACCAATAAATGAATATAAAAAGAGTCATAACAAACAAAACAACCCAGGGCCGGTTCTTAAATAGATCAGAAATATCCTGTTTTACTGAAGTCTTTTGACCGGGCTCGGGTTTTATTCTTTCTTTAGTAGTCAAGAAAGTGGTTGTCAAGAATACTATAGCCATTGCGGAATAAAATACCATGGTGAGAATAAAACCTTTGGCGTCATTACCCTTGCCTAGAAATCCAACAAGAGGCAAGGTTGCTCCCTGCACTAAAAGCATTGCCAGATTCGCGAAGGTAAAGCGTACTTGATTAACAAGGGTACGTTCATCTGAATCCGCTGTCATTACACCCATTAAAGATGAATAAGGAACGTTGCCGGCTGTATAAGACATCATCAGCAAATTATAGGTTACATAAGCCCAGACTATTTTACCGACCGTACTTAAATCTACAGTTGTAAAAGCTAATACACCGGAGATAACCAGAGGAAAAGTGGCGAACAATATCCACGGACGGAATTTTCCCCAGCGGCTTACAGTTCGATCCGCTAAACCGCCCATCATCGGATCATTTATCGCGTCCCATAATTTAGAAACCAGAAACATAGTACCGGCGACCGCGGCAGTAATACCGAATACATCGGTGTAGAAGAACAGCATAAACATTATCGTCATCTGGAAATAAAAATTATAAGCCGCATCACCGAGGCCGTAACCTAATTTTTCCTTTATAGATAATTTCGCTGCTACAGAATTATTCATATACTACTCCTTTTTACGCCTTGCATTCAATTTTTCCTCAATTTCAACCATTTTCTCATTTGTCAAAGGATAGAAGAACATTAAACCCGCACCAATAAGAGCGGGAATAGTCGCGTAAAAACTCATCGCCATTCTTATACCTAAAAGCGAAGTTGCTGTCTGCTGCACATTGGGTACATAGCCATACCCGGCCAGGATCCAGGCTAAAATAGAAGCACCCAGGGCTACACCAAGCTTAAGCGCAAACAGTGATGCAGACATAACTAACGCTGTTGCGCGTCGGCCAGTTTCCAATTCCGAATAATCGGCTGTATCCGTGTACATAGCCCATTGAAGCACCGACACCGGACCCAACGCAAAAGATACAAGAAACTGAAAAACAAACATCAAAATCACATCATTTGGGCTTAAAAAGAAGAAAAGCGCTGCAAATATACCACTTGCACCTAAAAATCCGGCATAAGTATTTTTTCTTCCCAAAACTTTGCTGAAGTAACTCGCTAAAACAGATCCAAGGATGGTCATAACCGATCCGGACATAAAAAAGAAGGAGACCATACCCTGATAAGAAAAACTGTATAGCTTACCAAAAAGCATCACTTCCTGGTCCTGCACAAAATACGTGAAATAATAAATTATACAGCCGGTTCGAATAAGAATAAACATAAGTTGGAATACTGTAGCACCGCCAATCATTAACCACGGTTTATTTTTAGATAAATCGCGTAAATCGTCCTTTAAAG
>CAZALG010000090.1:0-7718 GCA_964485935.1 uncultured bacterium
AAACCTGATTTACAATTCCCGATAAAGCAATTACTGCGATCTCTGTGGTTCCTCCGCCGATATCTATAACCATATGTCCCGTGGGCTCTTTTACCAGCAAGTGCATCCCCACAGCTCCCGCTATAGGCTCAGAGACCAGCATAACTTCCCTTGCTCCTGCTTCCTGAACCGTATTTATAACAGCTTTCTTCTCAACCGGAGTAATTCCTGACGGAACAGCAACCAAAACTTTTGGTCTGATAAATAATTTTTTCTTTTGTACTCTTTCAATAAAAAACCGAAGCATATCCTCAACAACCTTGAAATCAGCTATAACACCATCTTCAAGGGGTTCGGAAATAACTATATCCTTTGGCGTACGGCCAAGCATTGGGATAACTCCTTTTCCAGCTGCAATTAATTCTTTTGTTTCTTTATGGAGCGCAACCATTGAGTTTTCATCAAGAACAACACCACCGGCTTTTGTATAAATTAAAGTATTAGTTGTTCCAAGATCAATAGCCATGTTTGAACTTTCCAGTGACAGCCATCTAAACAAACGATTTAATTTCATCCCTCCTCCTTTCTCCGCTATATTTCTTAACTATGCTAATACTAAGAGACGCTTATGTCAAGGGTTTATATAGTATTAGTAAACAATTTTTTTATTTTTTGCTAAAAAATATCCTATTTAAATTTATCGTCTTCTTCAGACAAATAAAATTTCAAAATTTAAAAAGCGAAATGAATGAAAAAACACAGAGCCCACCTCTCCCAACCCCGGATTTTTTAACCACGGAGAGCGCAGAGTTTTTATTTAATTTTTCTCTGTGTTCTCAGTGCGTTTTTTCTTTTTTGACAAAATTATTCCTCTGTGTTCTCTGTGGTAATTCATTTTTGAACTTAGCGGCTTTGCCGTTATATTTAAATCCCAAAGATCTATATATATAAAATACTTTTCTAATCATATTTTCATAAGAAAAGCACTTTTTAACTCTCTCTCTTCCCTCTCTGCCCATCTTTCTTCTCTTTTTCGTATCTTCTATCAACTCACCCAGTCTTTCAACGTAACCATTTAAATCGTCAGGAGCCAGCAAATATCCCGTAACAGAATCAAGAACAACTTCGGTAGTACCATCAACAGCGGAAGCGACAACCGGAAGAGCTGATGCCATTGCTTCAAGCACTGATAAAGGTAAGCCTTCCCATCTTGAAGGTAAGAAAAAAATGTCCGTATCAGGCAGAAGATCGGAAATATCATTTCTCCAACCTAAAATTTTAATCCTCCTATTTCCCTGGACCGATTTCTCTACACTTCTCCTCATGGGTCCATCTCCTATATAAACGAATTCTACATTTCCAAATCTGGAGGTAACTTCTAAAGCAACTTTTGCCCACATAAATGGATTCTTCTGAGGTTTAAAGTTGGCTACCGTCACAATTTTAATCAATTTATCTTTTTTTCTTTTAACTCTAAATTTGTCAATATTTACATAATTCGGAATACAGAAGTACTTAACTCTTTTACTCATACCCCACTCAATCGATCTTCTGATATGCGCCCTGGCAACTGTTACAATTACGTCTCCAAAACAAGAAGCTATGCGCTCCGCATTTAAGTAAAAGAATCTTCTGAGAGGAGAGATATACGGATTAAAAGCAAATCCATGTATAACATGTAAAGAACTTACAAAAGGTAAAGAACCCGAAACTATTCTGCCCAATACACCTGCTTTAGAACCATGAGTATGTAAAATTATCCTATCATATTTATTATGTAGTTTAATCAGAATCTTTCTCAATTTAAAGAAACAAATAAAATCATTCAGGGGACTAACCTTCCTTTTTAAGCAGGGTAAAGTTACGTGTCTTTCTCCAAGTTCTTTTGCCGCATCAGTATAAAGTTTACCTCCTTTACCTGTTATTAATATCCCATGACCTTTTAGTTCTCTCATTAACTGCAAAACTATTTTCTGCGCGCCCCCTAATTCTAATTTGGCTATGCATTGAACAACTATTACCGACATAATTCAAAAGCCACCCTCTTGCCTTCCAAAATTGATTCTTCCATATAGGAATATTTCCAACTACCAAATCTCCCCGCCAAAAGTATATTATATTCATTCAAGAAACTCTGGATTTCTTTAACAATATTTTGCTTACTTTTAACATAAATGGGATACGCGTAAGGTATATCGACGTTTGAAATATGAGCTATTGATTTTCTGTTAAATAAACCTATTTTTTCTAAATTTTCTATAACTGCATTTACTATACTCTTATCAGGTCTATTTTTTCTGTAAGAAATTTCCACCCATATTGAAGAGTGATTTTCAGGAGTCAAACGGCGCGATATATTGGAAAGTGAACCAACACGATAAAACGGAATATTTCTGTCCGGAAAATATATCCAGTGAAATTTTGAAGGATTTACATCATTGCTCTTAAATTTCTTCACTGAATCACTAAAAGATAGTTTACCTTTAATTCCAATATTTATGCATAATATAGAATTCCAGACCAAATTTTCTTTTATACTATCTTTCACTCCATCTATATAAAGCATTTCTAAAAGTTCCGGAAGCGGTATTGTCGATACCAGATTTTCATATTCTATCTTTTTTCCATTGAAATGAACGTATTTTTTTTCAACCCTCCTGACTTCACCGTGGGAAATTTTAATATCTTTAGCAAAAGAAGAAACTAGAGCTCCAATACCATACTCAGGATAAAGAAATTGTGCGTTATATTCCCCGACCTTTTCCGAATAAGAAGAACTTTCAGGAACATATTCCTCTAGAAAATCAGCTGAAATTTCTTTTAGCGGGTATTCCCACAATTTTTTATTATACGGTAGAAAAAAGATGTTAAACATTCTGCGTCCAAAGTTGTAAACAAACCATTCTTCAAGATTTTCTGGTCTTTTTCTGTTTCTTAAAAGGTAAGATATTAATGATTTTATTCTTGTCCCGTTGGACAAGTATCTTTTATTAGACTGGATGGGATACGGAATAATTCTTTTGTTTAAGTATACATAAGAATTTCGGTTAACTATCTTAATATCGGGGATGAGTTTTTTTGCCAGATTTCGAACGTATGAGGTTTTACAATGAAGAAAATGCCCTGTATAATTAAAAGTAAACCCTTCTATATTTATGTTGCGGCAAAGTCCGCCAGGAATATTTTCTCTCTCGATAATGATAAAATCTTTATTTTTCTCCTTCAGGTGATACGCAATAGATAAACCCGTGATGCCAGCACCCAAAATTACTGTCAAGTTTTACTCCTGAAAATTATACCGAAAAAGATAAAGATTAAAGCCGCAATAGTATATAAAATTATTGCACCCGTAACAGTTAAACGCGTAATAATAAAAGCTGCCTCGCAAAGCGCTATAGTAGCAAGATATATTATAGCGACTATTGAAGGTATGGGCAAACCTGTTGCTTTAAGTTTTAAAACGAAATGGTCATGTGAACCTTTCAGAGGATTCTGCTTTTTAGCTATTCTAAGAATAACTACATAAAATGTATCAAATAAAGGTATGAATAATATAAGCAGAGGCACAACGATAGCGATAGGGTTCGCAGCCGTATATCTTGTTATAATAGCTATAACGGAAAGCATATATCCGAGAAAAAGACTTCCTGAATCTCCCATAAAAATCTTCGCCCTGGGCAGATTAAATGGCAAGAAACCAAAACAGCTTCCTGCTATTGCCGCCGCCACAGCAGGATATGTACCTATTCCGAAAAGAGAAATAAAAATAAAGCTCGATGCCGCAAAAAATCCTACTCCCGCGGAAATTCCATCCATCACGTCTATTATATTAAAAGCATTTGTTATGCCGACGATCCAGATTATCGATAAAATTATATTCAAATATTCAGGAAAAATCATAATTTCCAATCTTATCCCCGACCATACAGTAAATATACCTATCAGAGATTGGAATAAAAGTTTCAAGTATCTGGAATAGGGATGTATATCGTCCAAAAAACCAAGAAGAAAAATCAGAAAACCAAAAACCAATATTTTCCAATCGTTACTAAAAAAAAGACAAGTTAAAGTTCCCAGAAAAATCGCAATTCCTCCGCCATAGGGCGTTGGTTTTGGATGATCTTTAATTCCCTTTGGTCTATCCACAAAACCTATTTTCTCGGCAACTTTTGAAAGCATAAAAGATAAAAGAAAACTAACTGCAAAGGCTACAGCAAAACAAAGCAAAATCAACACTCCTGAATTGATTTTAAAGTAAGGAATTTGTCTTTCATTTTCGTCAAAAACATAATTTTTCTATCCAAATTTATGAGTTTATGGAAATTAGTCAAGGTAAACATTCACACAAAAAACAAATTAGCCATAAATTTACACAGATAAAATACATCTTGCTAAACCATTAACTGTCTTTCCTTTTTTATTCCCACATATCAAGCTAAGTGCAAAATTTTTCTTTAACTTTGACTTTTATTAAAATTTACTAAATTTCAATATAAATTTAACAAAAAACCATCTTGACAAATCTATAATAATCAATATCATACTTAACACTATAAAAAAAGGAGGTTTGTATGAAAAAAGTATTAGTCTTTTCTTTTTTGATATGTTTCATCATAAGCAGCACGAATTCTCTAAAAGCAGCGGTAAATTCACCTGATGGAAATAAATCTCAACTGAACCTGTCAAAAATTTCAAAAGTTCTCGCGGATTTGTCTGATGTAATAGAAATTAAACCTGAAGATGATACAAAAATCCGCTGGGCGGATGATAAAATTATCTACGATGGATTGGTTAACGTTAACGTATGGGTAGTTGCAGCAGGTATAGATGATGACGCAATCGACATCGATTATTTTGCCGGCGATACTCTAAGAGCCGTTGTCGCCTGCCCGGATTCGACTGTCAGAATATTTAGAACAAACGACAACGGTCAAACTTGGACAGAAGCAAGCAGTTTCTATTTCATGTCTGGGGGCGCTAGAGAACCCCACATTGTTCATGGTACCGACAGCACATATCACGTTTTTTGTGTTTACGAAAGGGATGAAAACGACATATATACCCAAGCAAGAAAAACCTCGAACGATGTTTTAATTTCAGGTACTGGTCAATTCTTATCCGGCGATGACTCGGTAAAGAATTACTCTGTCTGTACTGACAGAAGAAGTAATCATGACTACTCTGTTTTCCTTGCTTACCACAAGGGACTCGGCGGAAGAGGAGAGGATCAAATAATGCTTACCCGAACAACCGACCAGGGACAAAATTGGTCGGCTCCCGATGGACTTCAATATCAAGGATCGGGTTTTCCTGATATAACTTATGGTAATGACAACATATTATACGAAACTTATATCTACTTGTCGGACGATGTTGGAAAAGAAAAGAATCATACCGTATGGGCGCGTAGAAGTCTGAATTTTGGAGCAACCTGGGATGCATCAATACTCACATCATCAGAAGATTCATTCCCAAAGATGGGTCCGCAAATCGCGGCAGCCTACGATGGTTCCGGAAATGTATGGTCAATCTGGCCAAGACAAGACCTTACTACCGACCATGATGATTGGGGTCTCCGCTGGTCATGGAGTACTGATTCAGCAGAAACCTGGTCACCCCCAGCGTGGGTCAACAGTGTTCCGGATTCCAATGAAGTCCTGCCGAGTATCGCGGTCTTCGATGCATACAATTCAACAGGCAATGTCCCACAAGTCAGTTTTATCAAATGTTATCATGACTGGACAGGAGAAATTTCGGTCAGGTCTTTCTATTGGCAAACATCTGATAGTTCCTGGAGTGTAGATTCTTGCTATGCGGACAGTGGAGCTGTTGTGACAAGACCTGTTCAGACCTTTATCGCCGGCGGAGGTTCCGCAATCGCTTACGTCGGAGAAGACGCGGATAAAGTCTATTTTGACTCATGGGCAAATACCTCCGGCATCGAGGAAGATAATGATATTGCCGTTTCTAACGGGCAAATAGAATGTGGCCTCGACCGCAACGTTATTATCGGGACAGCCGAGTTAAAATACACATTACTCGAAAAAACAACGGTCGATATTTCTCTGGTAAATATTCTGGGCCAAAAAGTTGCATCACTTGACAGCGGAGAGAAAGACAACGGAGAACACACCATAAGCGTATCCGCAGAGAACCTGTCGCAGGGTATTTACTACATAGTAATAGAAACTGAGAACGGTCAAAAGGGTATAGCAAAAGCAACTGTTTTTAAATAAGAAAAAGTACAAAAAAAGTAAAAAAAGGGGGAGTTTCCTCTCCCCCTTTTTTTATAAAACTAAAGTGATAATAAAAAGCACAATACAGAAAATAGAAAAAGAAAAATTTTCTTTACTCTTAGGATTTTTAGCTCTTTTCTCTATTATTATTACCCGCAATATACTTGAAAGTTCTTTCGAGGGAAACCAGATTCTGGGTTTTTCAGTAATTCCTTCCCATTCCTTTTTTATGATATTTGTGCACTTTCCGCTCTTCTATATGTCACTGTTCACATGGATTCTTCTTGTCTTTAAATTGTTGACAAAAGAAAATACAATAAAAATAGCAAAGACTATGATAGTAGGAATGACGGTTATCATTATCGCTCCGCTCATTGATATTATAGTCTCAAAGGGCAGCGGTTATAAATTGACGTATTTAACCGGGCCTGAAACAATTACAGAAATCCACAAATTCTTCTATTTCACGAAGGACCTCTTACAGGCAAGCTGGGGACAAAGATTGGAAATTTCTTTAGTGATTATCGGGAGTTTTTTTTATGTTTTTATAAAGACAAAAAACTTTTCAAAGTCTATAATTACGCCAATTATCGTTTACCTGATTATTTTTATCCATAGCGTATTACCAAATACTATAGCAAAAATACCTTCATATTTAGGCTTTAAAAATCTCACTCCCACAGCAATCTTAACCAGCGGAATATTCTCGGTTGATAGCCAGAACTATTCTGTGATTTTCCTCATATTTACCATATTAGCCGGGGTACTGGTTATATCGATTGAAAAAAGGGATGAAATAAAAAAAGTATTTAATCTAAAATATTCCTCTATTGCAATCATTTTCGTCTTTCTCGGAATTATCTATGGCTTATTTCTTATATTGAGATACTATACCTTTATTCTAATAAGCCCTATGCTTTATCTTTCGATACTGCTAAGTTTCTTAATTGTAATATTTACTATCAATATAACAAGAGAACAAATTAATCTAACTGAATTCCACTTACTTGCCTTAGGAATAATACTATCCGGTATTTCTCTCGGATATATATTTCTAATTTTAATCCTAATTTCATATATTGCAAAACGTTTTCTTAAACCTAACTGGATTTTTGTTTTCCCTATTTTTATCGCAGGTTTCTCATTAATCTTCCAAGAAACTACCTTCAAAACAATAATTCCTTTAAAAAATAAAAATATAGAATTAAAGGGGAAAAAACTTGCAGGCTGGACTTTCTTTTTAAACGGTGATTATGAAAAAGCTTTACTTACATACTTGAAAGCTAATTCTATTTCTTATGATAAAGAAACGCAAAAGAGAATAGGACAATGTTATCTTAATATGGGAAATCTCGAGAAAGGCATACAGGAACTTGAAAATATCAAAAATCCCGATTATGAAACAATTCTTTCCTTGGGGCAAGCATATACGCAAAAGGGTAAGAATGAAAAAGCTATAGATATTTACAAAAAGGCAATCGAGAAAAAAATCTCTCCGGAAGA
>CAZALG010000091.1:0-7684 GCA_964485935.1 uncultured bacterium
TTTCTTCATTTTTAAACTTTGATTTGTATTTTTTCATTTTGATATTTGATTTTTGAATTTAGCGGCTTTGCCGCGTTGTGTGTCCTCTGTGGTAAAAATAGGTAGGTGGGTAGGTAGAAACAAAGTTGACATATGTTCGTTTCAGCTTATCTTTCTCTTTATGAACGATTTTATAGAACTCATTAAAACGCTGAGAAAGAAATGCCCCTGGGATAGAGAGCAGACTTTGAAAAGTCTTATACCTCAGCTTATCGAAGAAGTTTACGAACTTAATACAGAAGTCGTTGAAGGTAATATAGGAAACATTATTGAAGAGTACGGA
The DNA here is from genome assembly GCA_964485935.1 of uncultured bacterium. Lineage (GTDB taxonomy): Bacteria > Hydrothermota > UBA3072 > UBA3072 > UBA3072 > JAFGHJ01. Next base: position 323 of record CAZALG010000091.1, read on the forward strand.
GATGTCTTTCTTACTGTTTTTATGATGGGCGTTATATTGGGAGAGGGCGGAATTTCTTTTGATAAAATAATAGATAAGGTCTCAAAAAAAATGATTGCGCGGCATCCGCATGTTTTTGGAGAAGAAGAAGCAAGTTCCGCTGAAGAAGTTTTGGAAAAATGGGATAAAAGAAAAGGGAAAAAATGGAAGATTGGAGGTGGTTTGCCAGCTCTTTTGCGCTCGTCTAAAATTCAGAACAAAGCTTCAAGGAAGGGTTTCGATTGGGATAATATCGGAGGAGTTTTCGAAAAAATAAACGAAGAGCTTGAGGAACTTAAGAACTCAAAAGATGAAAAGGAGAAAATCGAGGAGTTAGGAGATATATTATTTGCCGTTGCCCACCTTGGTAATTTTCTAAATATTAATCCGGAAATGGCTCTGCAGAGAGCAAATGACAAATTTGAGATTCGTTTCCAAAAATTAGAAAATATGTTAAAGAATAAAGAATTTAGTGATTTTTCAATGCAGGAACTTGAAGAGATGTGGCAGAAAACTAAAAGTATTAATACATAAGTAAGGAGGAACTTTGTTTCTACTTTTACTCTCTGTAACTGTAAACACAAGTAACCTTTATTTGAAAATGGATTTGTTTAATAATAGTATATACTCAAATAATATTTATATGACGACAGACGGTGGCGGTTTGGTTTCTTTTAATCCCGAGGACAGCAGTTGGAATTGGGTAAATTCAGTTTCCGGTCTTCCGAGTAATGAAACCAGAGACATTTTTGTAAGAGGAGACTCGGTTTTTGTTTTATCAAAAGGGGGTATCACTATATTTGACAAAGATCTAACTTTGATAAATTCCCAGGATTTTAACCCACTCTTTTTTGTAGCTGATGCTAATCCCGGGTGCATTTATGTGCATAAAAACAATGTAATATTGGGAGGGGAGAAGGGTGTTCAATGGTTTAATTTAAGATCTTTTGGAGGTTTTAGTCCTGAAGTAGAACACGAGGAATATAATTTTAAAATATTTGAAATTCTTTCTCTTGATACTTGCTATTTATTTGGAACCAGCAGGGGAGTTTTTAAAGCTGATTCAAACTTTAAAGATACTGCTATGATTGATTCTTCCGGAGAAACATATACCATCTTTGTTTCCGGTGGTTCTATATGGGCTGGAGGTAGCTGGGGTTGTAAGGAAATTACAGGCGATTCAGCGGTTTTTTCTGAAGATACAGTGTGGGATATTGGAGAAATAGACGAGGATATTTATATAGCTGCCAAGAATGGTCTTTACATTTATGAAGATGTTTGGGAGAGGATACATGGGGGGAATGTAAGAGGATTTGCCAGAGTGTTACCTCATGATTTGAGGGTTTCTGTTGTTAGAGGAAGTGGGCTTTTGTTTTTTGAGGGTACGTGGAGTTATATTTCTCCTCCCGGACTCGCTTCAAATATGGTAACCGACCTGGTCCAAACTCCGGATGGAAAAATTTATGTATCCCACAAATATAGCCGAAGACTTTCCGTATTTGACGGAAGTAGATGGCAAATTCTTAACAGGGGAAATTCCTGGGGTTTCCCCGGTGGTAGTCTTTTTAATATGGAATCAGATTCGGAGGGTAGAATATATTTCGGTTTCTGGTACTGGCGGGATGACCCCATTTTGTTCTGCTGGGATACCCAAAATGATACTATGCCTAGACCCATCGAGCTTCCAATTGTTTCCGCTACTACTGTTACCGGTATGTTTGTAGATAGTAATGATGATCTATGGCTTGGCCTCCTGCGAACTTCTGATTACGGCTATGGAAATTGGGTTTTAAAGATGCATCGAGTAAATGGAGATTCGTTTGATTGGACTCCATATCAGGATGGAATTGCATGGAAAAGAGTTTTTGCTGAAGGTAGTACAGGTATGTATTGTGGGAATTCTCCGACTGGCGGAGGATCGGGTATCCATGTTTTATATGATGATGGAACATTTGAAGACGTGGGGGGAAATCTCGGTTCGAGCACGATTTCGATGTGTACGGACATGAAAGGTGATATTTGGGCTGGTCTGGAAGATAAGCTTGTTTTTGTATCAAACAATAATGTTGAAAGAGTGGAAATTTTAGACAAATTCGATGGGCTTGCCGTTGATTTTCAGGGAGGGTTATGGTGTTATAACACTCTATCAGGATTGAGCTATCGTAATCCCGAAGGGAATTGGGAGTCTTTGCCCCAGGAGGTAAGAGAATTACAACCTTTTACTTTGAATGATATTGTTTCACTTCTTCATTTTACTGAAAACAAGAATCTTTTTGTTTGTACTTACAATGGTTTGTACGAGTTTGATCTCGATTTTCATTTACCCGATTCAGGTAAAATAAATGTTTATCCCAATCCCTTTAATTATGAGAGACATAGTCAGTTAACTTTTTCAGCAAAGGATATAGGTGGTAAAGATATATTCATTTATGATATAATTGGCGATTTGAAAGGAGAGTATCCGGTGCCTTCTGAAAGTGATAACTTCTCCATTGCTTTACCCGATGATATTGATTTATCTTCCGGTTTGTACATGTATTTTGTAGCAGAGGAGGGTAGGGTCATCTATAAAGGTAAATTCGTAGTTGTCCGATAGAAAATGTAAAGATCAAATATTAAAATGTAAAATGACAAAATTTGGATTTAGGATTTTGGGTTTAGGATTTAGTAAAAGAAACAAAAAACTTTATTTGTGTTATTTGTGCTATTTGTTGTTAAAAAATGAGAGGAGTGGTGGGCAATCTTTCTTCCTTGACAAAAGACGGCTGTCTTTTATAATGAAAATATGAATGAAAATAGAAAGATATCAGAAGAGAGGTTTCAACATTTAACTGCGTTAATGTTTAATTTACCTTATGAAGATGAATTTCGGCGGGTTAAGGTAAAAACAAAAGAATTAGATGTTTTTTTGAAAGAGATTGCTGAAGGTGGAGTAAAAGACAGTAAAGAGTTTTTAAAAGAAGGTATTAAAAGAACTATGACCGATGCTCTTCTTTCAATAATTAGAGAGAAATTAAAACGGTTTGCTGAAAAGTATAAAGATGATCCGAAGGGAGAAGCAGCATTCCTGGTACTTCAATTTCTATATAATGATTTACCCCTGGAATCGAACGCTTTTTTTATTGTTATTTTTATAAGAAGCGCACTCGATAGACCCCTTGCAGACAATAGTAGAGTATGGACTTTTCTATACGAATTCTTACCTAAAAAAATTGAAACTGGTAATACAGAAAATATAGAAAAACCTAAGTTTAAAGATGTTTCAGGTGAAGAGTTTGAAGAAAAGAAATCTGGCCTTCTTACGCCGAAGGAAAAAGCTCTTAAGGGAAAAAAATCAAGAATTATAATACCTGGTGGAGGTAATAAATAACGATTATGGCTAAAATTTTGATTATTATGGGTTCTAAGAAAGACCTGGATTTTGCAAAAGAGATTGAAAAAATTGTGAAAAAATTCGGAGTAAATTGTGAATTGAGAATTGCCTCAGCCCACAAAACTCCGGATAAAGTTATTAAAATAATAGAAGACAACAAGGGTGAAGAAATTGTATATATTACAATTGCGGGAAGAAGCAATGCTTTGAGTGGTTTTGTGGACGCTAATACTACCAAACCCGTAATAGCGGCACCTCCGTATTCAGACAAATTCGGAGGTGCAGATATTTTTTCTAGCCTCAGAATGCCAAGCGGAGTTGCTCCTATGGTTGTGCTTGGTGCGGAACAGGCTGCTCTCTCTGCCGTTAAAATACTTGCGCTTGGGAGCAAAAATTTACATGAAAAGATATTTAAGTATCAGGAAACTTATAAGAAAAAGATTGAAAAGGAGGATAGAAAAATAAATGGGTAGCGTAAAGAATCTTTCTGTTATTGAAGAACCCACAGAAAGTAAATCAGGAGTAGGATTGTTTGAATTTTCTGATAGGTACTCAGTTTTTGATTGGGGAGAAATGCCGGACCATATACCAAATAAGGGGTCTTCTCTCGCAATTATTACTTCACATTTTTTCGAGATTTTAAGAAAAAGAGCGATTCCTAATCATTATCTTGGAGTTGTCGTTGATGGGGAGACGTTTGATTTTAATAAAATAGACAAACCTTTTAATATAATTAAGGTCAAGCTTGTTCGTGTTATAAAACCTGAGATAAAAAATAAAGTGTATGATTACTCGGTTTATAAAAATATTTCTAAAAATTTTCTTATTCCTATGGAGTGTATTTACAGAAATTCTGTACCTGAAGGTTCTTCTTTTTGGGAAAGATACAATAGAGGAGAGATTAAATACGAGTGCGAAATAACTCCTGATGTTCCTTTAGAGAAACCAATTCTGGACGTTTCCACAAAATTAGAAGAAACCGATAGATATATGTCCTGGGACGAGGCAAAAGAAATATCTAATTTGGATTTAGACCAGATTGAGGAAATAAAAAGTTTGCTATCAAATGTTAGCAATATTATTACGGAGGAGACAAAAAAAGCCGGTATTATTAATCAGGATGGCAAATTGGAATTTGCAATTGATGACAGGGGATTCATTATGGTAGTCGACGCTTTGGGCACCCTTGATGAATGTCGTTTTCTTTTTAATGGAATTGCTTTAAGCAAAGAAATATTACGTAAACACTACAGAAAATCTAAGTGGTATAAAGAAGTTAAGAAGGCAAAAGAGAAGAAAGAAAAAGACTGGAAGTCTCTTGTTAAGGTTCAACCGGACCCTTTGCCTGTTAAGTTGAAAAACGTAGTTTCGCAAATGTACCAATCAGTCGCAAACTTAATTTCAGAGAAAGAATTCTTTGACGTACCTTCACTGGATAAAATAGTCAAAAAATTGTCTAGTTTGGTTAAATAGAAAATTTAACCACAGAGACTAAAGAGATTTTAATCTGTGTTTTTAAAACCCAGTCAATAACCACAATAATTAGCCACTGATTTACACGGATTTCCCAACTACCCTTCCCTAAAGACTTTTTTGTTTTTTAACAATAAAATAAGTTTTTTAATCAGTGTTTATCTGTGTTAATCCGTGGCTATTTACTTTTTATTCCTTCGCGGATTTAAGTTCATTTATTAAATCTGCAAAAGTTGCGGCTTTTTCATATTTGTTAAGCCTTATAGCGCAGTTTCTTCCATCTTCCAGAATTTTTATTTTTTCTTTATTATTGGAAATTAGATTGGCGCTTATCTGATATAACTCAAAAGCTTCTTCATCTTTAAATTCGCAGTATATTTCAGCTTTAAAATGCAAAAGAGGAGCGGTTTCTTTGTCTTCCAATTTTTTTAAACCTTCGTTTATAATCTCAATAGCTTTTTTTAAAGATCCTTCATGTAGATAAGTTTTTGCAGTGAGAAGATAAGCTTCATCTAAATATTCAGATTCATTGAAATTTTCTATAATATCTTCAAGAGGTATTCTAGCTTCTTTGAACAAACCGAGCTCTTGATAGATAAGACTGATTTGATATAAGGTATAAGGTTTTAAAACATCTGAATCAACTTCTTTGTAATATTCGATAGACTTTTTTAGTTTACCGTCTTCATGGTAAATCAGACCCAATCTCAGATTAATATCGTTGTTTAATTCAGGTTTGTCTATCAATCCCTTTTTTAATAACTCAATTGCTTTCTCTCTGTCACCTATTTCCTGGTAAAGCTTTACCAGATTTAATAAAGCTTCATTTGCTTCTTCTGATTCCGGATGGTCTAATAAGGCTTTGTAGTTGAAGTGGATAGCTAAATCGTATCTTTTTGCAGCCTCATAATATTCTCCTATTTTTATAAGCAAATAGGGTGTCTTGCGACTTTTAGGATATTTATCCGTAAAAGCTTTATACAAGTTTATTTTTGTGGAGTATTTACCTTTTTTCCATTTAATTTCTTCGATACTGTATCTAGCTTCGTCAAGTAGATCGGCAGAAACCCAGGAAAGTGATAATATTTTATTATAGTAATTCAGTGCTATATCATAATTTTTTTTAATCGTAAAGATTTCCCCAAGATATTTGTAAGCGTTGGGTGCCCACTGAGAAGAGGGGAATTCATTTGCAAGGGAACCTAACCATTTAATTGCTTCATCATAATTGTTGAGGAGAAAGTTGATTTTGCCGAGAAGTAGATAGGCGTCATCTTTTAGGGGTGAATTTGGGAACTCGTTTACTATTCTTTTAAAATATTCAAGACTTTCCACTTTTCCTTGCTTTAATAGAGCTCTTGCTAGCCTGTAAAGAGCATATTGTTCCAATTCCTTTTCTTTGTAAATTTTGAGAAATCTTTCAAACAACTCAGTGCTTTCGGAGTATTTTGCCTGTTGATAACTGCACCACCCGGCTCCAAAAATTGCGTTCGGTTTATATTCAGAATTAGTATCGGATATAAAAATTTGCAAAGCTTTTTCTATTTCACCTTTTTTATAAAATACTTCGCCTTTAAGATAATTTACAAGAGGGGTATTTATAGGATTTCTATCAATAAAAGATAAAAGGCTATCAAATTCAGAAAGCTTAAATAGGGTAGAAATTATGTAAATACCCGTATATTTTGTAGGACGTATTTTGTAAGATTCTTCAAAATAATTTAATGCTCTTCTGTATGTATTTCTCCTATAACATAGGTAACCTCTCCCAAGAAAATTTTGCCAGAGAGGTAGTTCTAAGTTTTCTATCAAATTTAGTGTTTTTAATGTATCATTTTCATGAAAAATAAAGTAAAAACTAAGTGAATCGGGCAAAATTTTAAAAACTGAGGGCGATAATTCGCTACTTTCCGAAAAATTATAAAGATTTTCCAGAAATAGAACATACTGCCACTCATTTATTTCGCTAAATTTCGAAGCGGCTTTTTCAAAATTACCTTGAAAATAGTTAATAACTCCTTCAAGGTAAATTGCTTCGGCTTTTCTATCATAGTATGCAGCTTTTTTTACCTCATTCATAGCTCTTTCCAATTCGTTAAGTCTTATATCTATAACAGATAGATTTAGATAAGCTTCGCCTTTTTCCACAAAAGAGGGTTCGATTAGAAGCGGTGTCTGATAAAAATTTCTTAGTTTATATAACTGCTCTTTTTCTGTAGAGTTGAGGGCCAGTAATAAAATTAAAAGTCTCAATAAGCACCTCTTCCTGAAATTAGAGTGGGAATTGTTTTTAAAAGAATGAAGAAATCGAGAGTTAACGACCAGTTATTTATGTATTCTAAATCAAATCGCATCCATTCTTCAAAAGTTATATCGGATCGTCCTCTTATTAACCAGAGGCATGTTAAACCTGGTTTTATAGCCAATCTTTTCCTTTGCCAATCTTCATATTGTTTTACTTCGCTATATAGAGGGGGTCGGGGACCAACGAATGACAT
>CAZALG010000092.1:0-7611 GCA_964485935.1 uncultured bacterium
CACTCTTAGAAAATGCTCCTTTCTTGGTTACCGCTTCTGGTCCCGTTTTACTCAAAACACTCCCAACTAAGGAAAGAATTATAAAGGAAATGACTGGAATCATTAAATTCTTAAATTTGAATATCTCCTTAAGCTTAAGCGTAAAGTTTCTAATTGAAGAAGCTTGTTTTTTTTTAGGTTCTTTTATTAAAAAATGAATATCAGCTATATTTGTTCCCTGATATGTTACAGGCTGAGAAAAATAGAACCTATCGTCTTTCTTCTTACCTTTTTCCTGTTCTATCCAGCCTGCTTGCATTTTTTTACCTATATTTGAATTATTCATATCCCATATTACCGTTTTATCATCGGCAAGAATGGTTAAATTAATAATATCTTCTTTTTTTGTAACTTTATCGATGTAGTTTTTTATTCCCGAGCTGTTTCGGTCATCCACGTAACCTCTTATGGTATTAGAAGTAGAAAGAACATGACCATAATATTGCCATCCGATATTGGTAAACTCTTTAAGATTTGGTTTGTTCTTTGTTATCAGATACAAATATCCGGCTATTTTTTTATTACTTGAGGTAATGTCAATTTTAACTATAGAGAGAGAATCTCTTATCAAGAAATTTTTATTATTTTTTTCTTCCCATCCCGTGTATTTTGTTCCTGTCTTTTCTGCGCCATTTGTCCAGAATATTGATTGGTTTTCTTCGGCGACTATTATTTCTGGTTTATTGGATAGACGTATTGGTTCCATTGTCTTCCACATAAACATTGATACAAATAATTCGTCTTTACTTGCGAAAGCTTCACCAATGTTTTCTTTTAAAATATTGCCAAAAGAAATCCAGCCATTGATTCCGTTTTCATATTTTAATGCACTGAATTCTTGGGAAGCAATTTCTTTTTCAGGCAAGGATATATAAATTGTGCCAAGAGAAATTAAAAAACCAAATAGCCCAAAGATTAAACCTTTTTTAAACATAGTTTCTCCTCAATTAATCAGGGGCGACTCGATAAAGATAGTAGGCTACAGCTCCGACAACCCCTAAAAATTTTGCAAAATCATACACTTTTGATGAAAAAGACTGGTTTACATATACTAAATCACCCGATTCGAGAATAGGGGGATTTTTATTCTTCGCGGTTAGATAATCGTTAACATTAAAAAAAGAAACTTCTTTCTCTTTGATTGCTCTTACCAGTTTCACACTGGAAAGGTTAGATCTGGAAGTTGGACCCCCTGCAAAAGATATAGCTTCTACGATATTTGTGGATGGAGTAACATAGTAAATGCCGGGATTCTTAACTTCTCCCCAGACTTGGATTCTTGTAGATCCTCCCTCAGAAAAAAACTGAGCTTGGGGTAAACCCAAAATTAAAAATCCTATTAAGAGTATCATTATTAAATTATATTAAACCGTTTTTCTTTATTGTCAAGTATTCTTTTTATTTCTTATCTTTCAGACATATCATTTCAATTTCTTCGATTTTAATAAGAATAAAATTTTCTTCCTTCACTGTTCCATTCTTGAATTTCACAACCGCATCCGTCATAGGGAGAAAACCTGATTGTTTGGAAAGAGCCTGTAGCGTATCTGTTAATCTCGCATTAACGTGAATATGAATGTCGCCCGTTATCTTATATCGGCTTGTATATAGATCTACGTTCTTTTTTTCCTTCTCTATTTTCATTGCCATTATGTTTCCTCCTTTAGCAAATTGTTCAATTCAAGCATAAAAGCACTCATGATATCTTTTTCTTTTACAGTGGCTACCTTTTTGCCTTTTTTAAATATGACAGCCGATTCTTTCCCTCCCGCTATTCCTATATCAGCTTCTTTTGCTTCTCCGGGTCCGTTTACAGAACATCCCATTATTGCAATTGTTATCGGTGCATTAATTGTCTTTACCTCGTCTTCTACTTTTTTTAGAAAACTTTCGAGGTCGAATTGCAACCTTCCGCAGGTCGGACAGGAAATTATTCTCGGACCAATTTTCCTTAATTTCAGAGCAGAAAGAATGTTACGGGCTGCCTGTATTTCATTTGATGGATCTCCTGTAAGTGATACTCTAATTGTATCACCGATTCCCTCTTCCAATAACATTCCAATACCGACAGCAGAGTATACCTCTCCCCTGCCTCCCGGAGGTCCAGCTTCAGTAACTCCTATATGAAGTGGATAACTATACTTATCTGAAAAAATTCGATTGGCCTCGATCATTGTTCTAACATCTGAAGATTTTATTGAAACTACAATGGATTCAAAATCTAATTCCTCAAGTATTTTTATCTCATCTATTACCGATTCAACAAGAGCCTTGGGCGTTATTCCGCCAAATCTGTCCTTGTATTCTTTCTTTAATGAACCTGAATTTGCTCCTACTCTTATAGGTATTTGTTTGTCTTTGCAAAGTTTTACAATTTCTTCTACTTTCCACCTTTCGCCTATATTACCCGGATTTATTCTTATTTTATCCGCTCCCTCTTGGGCTGATTCCATAGCAAGCTTATAGTCATAATGAATGTCGGCAACTAAAGGAATATTTATCTTTTTCTTTATCTTTTTAATGCACCTGGCCGCATCGATATCCGGAACTGCTACCCTTATAATCTCACAACCCTCTCTTTCCAATTTTTGAATTTGCTTTATTGTTTTTCTTTTGCTACGGGTATCGGTATTGGTCATAGATTGTATGGCAATAGGATTATTGCCGCCGATTTTTACCGAACCTATCTTTACAACCTTAGTTTTTTTTCTTTTGTATTTTTTCAATTATCTCCGCCTTTAATTTTTCTTTATTTTTGAAAATTTTTACTTCTGGAAGTCCTTTTATAAAAGTAATTTGCCGGTCTGCATATTTTTTTGTTTCTCTTATGACTGCTTCTCTCACCTCATTAATATTTTTGTTGTTTTTGTTTAAGATATATTTTGAAACTTGCTCATAACCAATTGAAGTAAAAGAGTATAGAGAAGGATTATATCCCTTTTCGAGTAGATTTTTGACCTCTTCAACAAATCCATCTTTAAACATTTCTCTAACTCTGTTTTCTATCCTTTTTCGTAACCCTCTTTTATTTATCAAAAGAGAGAATACTTCTAAAGGTATTTTATTCTGATTACCCTTTTTCCAGAATTCGGTTAACGTAATGCCGCTTGCCCTGTAGACTTCTATTGCCCTTCCAAGCCGCTGTTTATCATTCGGATGAATCCTTTTGGCGGATTCGGGGTCTATTTTTTCTAATTCTCTGTGCATTTCTGCAGAACCTTTCTTTTTTATCTCCTCTCTAACTTCATTGCGTACTTTATCCGGAATTTTCGGCTCTTCAAACATGCCTTCAAGAAGGGATTTTATATAAAATATGGTTCCGCCGCAAATTACGGGTATGTGGTTTCTTTTTCTTATTTCTTTCACTTTTATTTTGCAATCGCGAATAAAATCATAAGCAGAATAGTTTTCATCAGGTTCTTTTATATCTATTAAATGATGTGGAATTTTTTTTCTCTCTGTGGGTGTAACCTTAGCGGTTCCGATATTCATTCCCTTATAAATTTGTCTGGAATCTGCAGAAATTACTTCTATAGGATAAATTTCTCCCAATTCAAGACAGAGAGAAGTTTTGCCTACGGCTGTTGGACCTATTATTGTTATTACTTTTTTCATCGTAATAAATTCTTTTCGATGTCCCTAAGAGATATTTCAAAAAGAACGGGTCTGCCATGAGGACATCTAAAAGGCTTATTGGTTGAAAATAAAAAGTTTACAAGGTTTTCCATTTCTTCAACAGAAAGTGCTTCTCCGGCTTTTATTGCCAAGTGACAGCTTATCGATTTTAATAATGAGTCGATCGTTGTTTCTTTTTCTCCCGACAAATCTTCTAATATACCTCTGATTTTCTCTTCGTTTATTTCTGTAAGCACTGAAGGAACTCCTTCCCACATAACGACATTACCGGAAAAAACCCTGAAAACGAATCCTAATTTTTTTAAATTATCTTTTAACTCTTCGAGTTTTAATATTTCGAGAGGAGTATGTTTTACCTGAATCGGGAATAATAAACTCTGTGTGCTGAAAGTTTCATTATTTTTAAAATTATCATATAGAATTCTTTCATGCGCCGCATGCTGGTCAATTATAACAAGACCAGCGTTCGTCTGTGCAACAATATATGAATCGTGTAATTGCCAGAATTTACTCTTGTTATCACCTTCAAACAAGAAATCTTTCTGAAATGAAAAAAGTCCCGCTCTATAATCACTATCAACCCCTATGGTTTCATTTAAAGTCCTTTTTAACGTTGACATAACGAGTTGTTCTTTATGAAATTTAACTTCTTTTTTTGTGGGATGAACATTAACATCCACCTGATTAGCCGGAATATCAATAAATAAAATAAAAGAGGGATTTTCATCTGTAAAGGGAGTATAAAAATCTTTTATCAATTTAAAAATCTTGCCGTCCCATACATTCCTTTTATTGACGAATAAATAATATTTTTTTTGTGAAGGTAATTCGGGACGCTGTATCCAGCCGCTAATTTTAATATCATTGCTCTCATCCTCAAATTTAACAGGAAGAAGAGACGAAAGAAAATTACTATCCAAAATAGACAATATTCTATCATCCGAAGTTGTAGAGGGAATATCAATAACTTTTTTTCCGTTATGGGTCAATAGAAAAGAAATTTCAGGATAACATATACATTTGGGTATAATTTCTCCCAGAATTTTTCTGAACTCAGCATTTGAAGAATGCAAAAATTTTCTTCTTGCAGGATAATTATTAAATAAAAATTTTACTATAACAGATGTTCCTCTCTGACGTTGCCTCATCTTTTCTTCCTTTATTTCTCCGTTGAAAACTTTTATATATCTACCTATATCGCTATTTGAGGATTTAGAAAGTATCTCTACCTGTGAGACCGCACCGATTGAAGCTAGAGCCTCGCCCCTGAAACCAAGAGAATATATCAAATCAAGGTCTTCCAAATCCTTAATCTTGCTAGTAGAATATCTTTTTGCGACCATACTTAGATCATCAGGATGAATTCCTGTGCCGTTGTCAGAAACTGCAATAAGCCTTTTCCCTCCGTCTTCAACATCTACAGTAATCTGGGAAGATTCGGCGTCTATCGCGTTTTCCACCAGCTCCTTAACGCATGAAAACGGACCTTCCACGACTTCTCCGGCTGCGATTTTGCTTTTTACTTTATCCGGTAATTCTAAAATTCTTTTGTTCTTTTCCATCATCCTTTAATAACGGCAAGAGGGAGCATTCTTACTACTTTCTTTGAAATACCAACCCTTTCGACAACATCTACGACCTCATCTATAGCCTTATAAGCTTCCGGGGCTTCTTCTCTAATTGTTTTAACAGATTTTGCCCTGACATAGATTCCTTTTTCTTTAAGTTCGCCCGAAATATTTCTGCCACCGGTTGCCTGCATTGCTTTTTTTCTGGAAAGAACCCTTCCTGCTCCGTGACAGGTGGACCCAAATGTTTCATCCATCGCTTTTTGGGTTCCGAGCAAAACATAAGATGCGGTACCCATATCTCCCGGAATTAAAACAGGTTGTCCGAACTCTTTGTATTTTTTCGGAACATCCGGGTGATTCGGAGGAAAAGCTCTTGTGGCACCTTTTCTGTGGACACATAATTTTTTGGTCTTTCCGTCAACAGTGTGTTCTTCGACTTTTGCGATATTATGCGCCACATCGTATATGAGATTCATACCAAGAGATTCCGCGGATTTTCCGAAAACTTCAGCAAAACTTTCTCTTACTCGAGATAAAATTACCTGCCGGTTTGTCCAGGCAAAATTAGCTGCCGCTCTCATCGCGGAAAGATAATTTTTACCTTCTCCGGAATCAAAAGGCGCGTATATCAGCTGTTCGTCAGGTATATCCATATCAAACTTCTTTTTAGCGCTTCGAAGATGTTTAATCCAATCGCTGCAAACCTGATGTCCAAAACCTCTTGACCCTGTATGAATCATTACTGTTATAGAATCCAGTTCGAGTCCAAGCATGGTTGCCGCTTTTTCATCGAAAATATCTGAGACTTTTTGTATTTCAATAAAATGATTCCCGGAACCTAAAGTTCCGAGCTGCGGTCTCCCTCGTTCTAATGCTCTATCGGAGACGATATCGGGATCCACGGTTTCCAATCGACCGTTTTCTTCAGTATATTCAAGGTCTTCGTCCCAGCCGAAACCGTTCTTTACTGCCCAGGATGAACCCTCTTTAAGAACCTTTTTTAATGTAGAAAAAGAAACATTAATATCACTTTTCGAACCCACTCCGCATGGGACAGCAGAATATATTTTATTCGCAAGTAACTCTTTGTTTTTGATTAAATCGGAACTTTTTAGATTTGTTCTTATAACTCTGACGCCACAATTTATATCAAAACCCACTCCCCCGGGGGAGATTACTCCATTTTCCGTATCCATAGCTGCTACTCCACCTATTGGAAAACCATAGCCCCAGTGAATATCGGGCATTGCAAGAGAATATTTCTGTATACCGGGTAAATGAGCAACATTACGCACCTGGTTAATCGAATTGTCTGACTGCATAGCTTCATACAGTTTATCAGAAGCATAAACAATTCCGGGCACTCTCATTTTCCCCTGTTTTTCTATTAACCACTTACAATCGCCTATTTTTTTCATTGTTTACCAATATAGACTCTTTATTACTTATTTCAAGTACCCCCACCCCACCAAATAATTATCACACGGAGCCACAGTGACCACAAAAAACTCAAAAATCACAAAGAAAAGATCTTTGTAGTTTTTACTAGGACCCGGTATCTGAGACCTAAATAGTAGCCACGGATTAACACGAATACACACTGATTGAAAAAAATGAGAAGTAGAAAATCTGGAGGTGTAGTAGGTGTAAAATTTTATATTGACTAAAATATTTTCTTCATTATAATTTCGATATGAAAATTGTGGGGAAATATACAAAGGCAAGTTACGGAGTAAAAAGCAATAAGGAATATTAATAATGCCAACAACAATTAACTCAGAAGGGATTAATAAATGTATTGGCTTAGATATATCTTGTTTTTTTTAATATGGCGAATTAATCATTCTATCTTAATTTCCTTTTTTCAAAAAGTTAGCCTTGCTTGGCGTGGTGAGCGATTCGAATTTTTCATCGGTAGGCGGCATGCTCGATCAAAAAAAGATTGGTAGGATTTCTTTTTCTCTAGTTTAATGACATTATTAGCATTTACTCTGGCAGGAGTTATTATCAGCATTTTAATTAATATAGGTTGGATAAAATAAAATTAGCTTCCTGCAGTGTCAATATAAATGTAGTCAGAATATCAATTGGCTTAGATGTTGAATTGTGAAAAGGTTTTTATCTTTATTTTTACATAAATTTACAAACATTTTTCTTATTATCTCGTAATATAATTTTTTTGTTCCTTATATATTTTTTATTTTTTTCTGTGTGTACTCTGTGGTTCAAAATGGGAGGTGGTGGGGCGCAAAATTTTATGTTGACAAAGATGTGGATTTTTACTATATTCCCTTCCAAAGGAGGTATTTGATGGCAGATAAGAAAGCAGACCTGGCAGGTCCGGGTATAAGTACTTATGAACAAG
>CAZALG010000093.1:0-7585 GCA_964485935.1 uncultured bacterium
ATGCTCCATTTTGGAGCATTTTATATCCATTACTTCCTTTAAGAAGTTTTCTATGGCGCAGATCAAGCTCTCCATTACATTCTTTCCGGGGCCGTAACGCCCAGTAATTTCAAGCCTTTTTTTATCACGTTTCTGACTGCATTTGAGAGGAAAAGTCTGGGAGGAATTAAATCTTTATCTCCGTCTAAAATTCTTATGTTTTGATAGAAGTTGTGATAGAGCTTGGAAATGTCAAGTAAGTAATGAGTGAGAAGATGGGATTCCCTTATTCTTGCAGCGTCTTCAAGGGTTTCCTTGAATTCTGGTATCTTTTTTATCAAATTCCATTCTTCTTTTTTAGTAAACACAGAAAGATCTTCTTTTGAATCTATAGAATAGCCCTTTTCTTCAGCAAGCTGAAGTAGAGAAGAAATCCTGGCATGTCCATATTGTACGTAATAAACGGGGTTTCTTTCGGATTCTTCTTTTGCGAGTTCTAAATCGAAGTCCATCGGAACGGAAGATTTTCTTAAGAGATAGAAAAATCTCGCAGCATCCACTCCTGCTTCGTCTATTAACTCATCTATTGTTATAAAGGAGCCCTGTCTTTTTGACATTTTTACGTTTTCGTTTCCTCTCTTCAGTGTTACCCACTGGATGATCTTTACTTCAAGTTTTTCTTCAGGATATCCCAGAAGGCCAAGACTTTTTTTGAGTTCAGGTACATGGTCCTGATGGTCGGGACCAAGGAGGTCTATTAGTAGATCGTAGCCCCGCTCAAACTTAAACCGGTGATAAGCAATATCGGGAACTATGTAAGTCCAGCTTCCGTCAGTTCTTCTGAATACTCTTTCTCTGTTTCCCGGAGTAAACCACAAAGCTCCTTCTCTTTCTTTAAGAGGATTGGGTTTTAATTTTTTTAGGTCCGAAATTATTGCGTCGACTTTGCCATCTTCTATTATTTTTGATTCTCTCACCCATTCGTCAAAATTAATGCGTAATCTTTTAAGGGTTTTATTAATTGTTTTAAGAATACGGTCTCCGGCATATTCTCCGTAGTCCTCGATCTTTTTGTTCATAACCTCTTTTGCGATTTGTTCTATATACTCTCCCCGATACGTGTTTGGAGGATATTTTACTTCTTTTCCTTTTAATTTTTCGATTGCAAGTCGTACTGAATCGCCCAGATTCTTAATCTGGTTTCCGCTATCGTTAATATAGTATTCCCGGTCGACGTTAAAACCCTGTGATTCGAGAAGTCTTGCTAGGGAATCTCCGTAAGCGGCGCTTCTGGCGTGGGCAACAGTTAAAGGCCCGGTTGGATTAGCTGAAACAAATTCAATTAATACCTTTTTTCCTTCCCCCAAATTTCCATCACCATAATCAGGAGCGATGGCCTTGGTTAATTCTTCCAACCAGGATTCCTTTTTTATTCTGAAATTTATAAAACCTTTAATCTGCGATACTGATTCTATTATATCCGAATTTATTTCATTCAGAATTTGTTCTGCTATATCTTTTGGGCTTTTCTTTAATTTTTTGGTGAGAAGAAAAGGCGCATTTGCGCTATAGTCGCCCATTTTTTTATCTGGTGGGTGTTGAATATCGAAATCAACTTCTTCGTCGAATAGTCCTTTGATTGTTTCTTTGACAATTCTTCTAATTTCAGTCCTCATCTTCAAATTCCTCTCTTTTTACATCTCCCCATAAACGTTCAAGATTATAATACGAGCGCTGCTCCCCTTGAAAAATATGTATAACAAAATCAACATAATCCATCAAAATCCACTTGGCCATTTCGTAACCTTCTATACTGTGAGCATATTTATCTTTCTTTTTTAGTTTCTCTGAAATTGCGTCTACTACGGCTCTTGATTGAATGTCAGAGTACGAAGTGCAGAGTATAAATGATTCGGTTAAATCGGTTACTTCTCCGACATCTAATTTAACAAGATTACGACATTTCTTTTCTTTTATGGTTTCGATGACTGTCTCAATTAAATTATTGCAGGCTTTCAATAAGCCTCCTCTCTATTAAGATTCTTTTTGGCATAACTTCATCATAATCTTTACCCAGAAGAACCAGTACATGAACACAGAGGCTAGAGTCTATTATTGCGGAAGTTAATTTAACTTCAAGGGCATCTGCTACAATTTTTGCCCATCTTTTTTCAGGTGACAGGCGGTCTATCACTACCGTTCTTTTTTGTTCTTCTGCAGCATTGGCGTAGTTGATCACATCGAACCCCTTTTTTCTGAGATAATCGGTTGTCACTCGGGCAAGGTCCTGGACCCCGCATCCATTCAACACTTCGATTTTTATTTTTTTATACTGTACCGGATTTGTAATTTTATAGCCAAAGGAAAAAATATAAACTCCCGCGGTTAATATCAAAATTACAGAAAGAGCAGGGAATCTCTTTTTATTTGAAGCTTTCTTTTTACGTGCCACTCTTTATTGTTGTCCCTGAGGGGATCTTTTTATTCACTATGCAAACAAAAGGTTCAACAACGCAATCTGTTCCAATTACTGTGTTTCCTCTTAGTATCGTGTTAGGATAAATAACAGTATCCTTTCCTACTTCTACCTCAGGTTCTATAAATACTGTATCAGGCATTAGGACTGTTACTCCCTCTTTCTGGAGAGCTTCTATCTTTTTTTTTCTTAAAATATTACTTAGATCGGATAGATCCTTTCTTGTATTGACGCCTTTTAACTCTATCGCGTTTTCATTCTTGAATCCACCTACCTTTCCTCCGTCTTTTCTTATAAGAGCAATAACGTCAGTTAAATAATATTCACCCTGAGCATTATCCGGCTTAACCTTTTTTAAAGCTTCTCTTAGATGTTTTATGGAAAATACGTAGATACCACCGTTCACTTCTTTTATTTTCTTTTGGGATTTAGTCGCATCTCTTTCCTCTACTATTTTTATTATCTCGTCTTTTTCTCTTACCACTCTACCGTAGCCACTTGGGTTCTCCGGATAGAAAGTCATCATAGTAACATTAAATGCGTTCTTTTTGTGGTAATTTAATAAATTGTTTAGGGATTTTTTGCTTAAAAGGGGTGTGTCTCCGGAAAGAATAATCAGATTTCCTTCTTTATCTGTGATTTTGTTTAGCGCAACCCCAACTGCTGCACCTGTTCCATTTGGTTCTTTCTGAAAAGCATATTTTATTCCGGGGAATTTATCTTTTAATTCTTTTCCTTTTTTACCGTAAACAAGCGTTATAGATTTTGAAGAGACACTTTTTGCCAGGTTAATAACCCACGATATCATAGGCTTACCCATTATTTCGTGAAGGACTTTGACTTTTTTTGATTTCATCCTCTTACCAATACCGCCGGCGAGAATTATTATATGAAAAAGCATTATTTTTCTTCTTTTAGTTTTAAGCTGGGTATTGCAAGTTTTACGGCTTCTTCAATTCTACTTATAAAATGAAAATCAAGCCCTTTCTTATACTCGTCCAGGATGACTGCAATATCTTTTTCGTTATCCTGGGGTAATATTACCTTCTTTAGACCCGCCATTTTGGCAGCAAGGATTTTTTCCTTTACTCCTCCTATGGGTAATATTTTACCCCTTAGGGTTATTTCTCCAGTCATTCCGAAGTCCGGTGATACGGGTTCTTCGGTAATAGTTGAGATAAGTGCTACGGATAGTGTGATTCCTGCGGAGGGTCCGTCTTTAGGGATTGCTCCTTCAGGGATGTGTATATGAATGTCTTTGTTTTTAAATCTGTTTGCATCAATGTTGAATATAGGAGCATTTGATTTAATGTAAGAAAGAGCTGCTCTCGCTGATTCCTTTAAAACTTCTCCTAACTGGCCGGTTAAAGTAATATCTCCTTTGCCTTCCATTATTGTTGCTTCTACGAAATGTATTGTTCCTCCGGCAGGGGTCCAGGCAAGGCCGGTAGCTACTCCCACAGAAGGTTCGTTTTCTTTTGCCTCTCTACGGAATCTGATGGGACCAAGATAATCCTCCAATGTTTTTTCATCTATTTTGAAGGTTTTTCCCTCTTCTTTTGCAATCTTCCTTGCAATTTTTCTGCAAACCTTCCCTATTTCTCTTTCAAGGTTTCTAACGCCTGCTTCTCTCGTATAGTTATTTATAATCTTTTTTATAGCTGCGTCAGTAAATTTAATTTGTTTTTTATTTAAACCATTTTCTTTGATTCTTCTTGGAACAAGATATTGAGTTGCTATCTTGAATTTATCCGGAGCCGTATACCCTGGCATCCGGATCACTTCCATTCTATCCATCAGTGGAGCCGGTATTGTATCCGTTATATTTGCTGTAGTTATAAACATAATTGAAGAAAGATCGAAAGCTACTTCGAGAAAATTATCCCGGAAAGTGTTGTTCTGTTCGGGGTCAAGAACTTCAAGCAGGGCAGAGGCGGGATCACCTCTAAAATCTTTTCCTATTTTATCTACTTCGTCCAACATGAAAATTGGATTTTTTGTCTTTAGCCTTTTTATATGCTGAATTATACGCCCCGGAAGAGCCCCTATGTACGTTCTTCTATGTCCTCTTATTTCAGCTTCGTCGTGAACTCCTCCCAGAGATAATCGAGTAAACTTTCTTCCGAGGGCTCTGGCAATTGATTGTCCTATAGAGGTTTTTCCGACTCCGGGTGGACCAACTAGACATATTATAGGTCCTTTAGCATCTTTCTTAAGTTTTCTTACAGAGAGGAATTCTATTATTCTCTCTTTTACATCTTGCAGATTATGATGGTCTTCATCGAGTATTTTTTCTGCTTCTTTGATATCCATATTATCTTTTGTTTTCTTTTGCCAGGGCAGATCACATAACCAATCGAGATAATTTCTTATGACATTATACTCTGGAGAATGAGTCGGAATCATTTCTAATCTTTCTAATTCGCCTTTGGCTGTTTCTTCTGCTTCTTCACTCATTTTCGCTTTTTTTATGCGTTCTTTATATTCTTTAATCTGTATGGCTACGGCATCCTCTTCACCCAGTTCCTTTTTTATTTCTTTAAGCTGTTCTCTAAGTATTGCTTTTCTTTGAACTTCGGTCAGCTCTTTTTGCACTTTACCCGTTATTTCTCCCTGTACTTTTGCCCTGGCAAGGTCGTCTGATAGTAATTCTATGAGTTTTTCGTAACGTTCTTTTACATCTCTTGTTTTTAGAAGTTCCTGTCTTGCCCTTAAATCAATTTTCAAGTTTCCGCTAATGAAATCAGCAAGATTTGAAGTGTTGTCTATATTGAGAGCAACGGTTGTTATTTCATCAGGAAGATACGGGGAGTAATTTACAAATTCCTTAAAGATATTGAGGAGTTTATTCTTGACTGGTTCTATTTCTTCTTCACTGACCGGAGTATCTTCTACTTTTTCGACTTTCGCCGATATATAGGGCTTTTCCTGAATTATTTCTTGAATTCTTATTCTATTTAAACCTTGAGCGAGAACTCTTATACTCCCGTCAGGTACTTTTATCATTCTTATAATAGCTCCCATTGTTCCGTGTTCTTCTATTTCTCCCGGTGAGGGATCTTCGGGAACTTTGCTCAAGAAAACTCCCATTAATTTATCTCTGTTGAGAGCGTCTTCGATTAATTTTATGTGGTGTTCTTTTTCTACCGCAATAGGTAAAACCATTGCAGGAAATAAAACAATTTTTTTAAGGGGTAGTATAGGCAGTATGGGAGGAACTTGATATTCGGTGTCTTCTAAAGCTGCTTTTTGGTTTTCTTGCATATTCACTCCTTTATTCTATATCTATTATTTTTTCTTCTTCTTTGGCTTTTGGCAAAGTTATCTGAATGAACCCATCCTCTTTTTTTACTATAGCTTTTTCAGAATCTGTGGGATAAGGTAAATTGATTCTTCTTTGGAAAGTTCCAAAAGCTATTTCCATTGAGTAGAAACTCCTCTGTTCTTCTGAGAAAGGATCTTCTCTCTTTCCGGAGATAGTCAGGATATTCCGGTCTATTGTTATTTTTATGTTTTCCGGTTTAACGCCTGCTGCTTCAATAAGTATAACCAGAGACATTCCTTTTTCGAATATGTTTATCAGAGGTTTCCATCCCCCTTTGAAAGGTATGCCTCTGCTTGGATTCATAAAGTCATTGAGGAGTAATTCCATGTCTCTCTCGAATTTTTTTATTTCATCAAGAATATCACTCATTTTTCCCCCTTACGATAATTTGTTCTCCTACTCGAGAGTTTAAGAAAGAAGCGGCATTTCCTCTGTTCAAGCATATTTCAAGGGTTTTGAATCCACCATTTATGAGTGCTATAGGCTTGTCCTCGCTACCTTCTGAATATTTTTTTGATAAATTCCGAATTTCAAAGTCTTTTATAGCTATTTCAATGTTGTCTTCAGGAACCTGTTCTTCTTTAATATTGGAAATTAAATTACCAAATTTATCTATATAGATTATTTCCCCAATTATTTCGTTTCTTTTAAATGACGGGATAGGCTCTTTTATTTTGACAGGATCCGTTATTCGACTTCCCAGTTTTTCTGCTTTTTCTCCGGATGCAAGTCTGGCTGCGACCAAAGCGAATACATCTCTCCCATCAAAGGTGTTTGATTTTTTCCCGATTCCTTCTTTTATTTCAAAGGTTTCAGAGAGAACGGGAGTGAGAACGCCATTGTCCGGTCCTACAAAGAAGTGTTCATTTTTGACGGAAAAGATAGATCTTCTATCGCTTCCAACTGTTGGGTCTATTACTACGAGATGTACACTGCCAGCCGGAAAATGTCTATAAGAGTTCTTTATTATGAAAGAAGCCGTTGTTACATCGCCGACCTCGAGCTGGTTTGCGATATCTATGCAGGTTATATCGGGATTTATTCTTAGTATAGCCCCTTTTACCATTGCCACATAAGGGTCTTCAATACCAAAATCCGTAGTGAATGTCACTATTGGCATAGCTAAAATATATAGCGGAAAAGTCAATACGCAAGGGCATACTCGCCACCTTTACCAACAAGCGGAATCCATCTTATACTTAAATGCCCTGTTATATTCGTTACCCCCGACTGCGATTCAGATTACAAGTTGCCGGCCCTCGGCCATTATTTTACAAGGAAACTAGAGAGCATCGAATGAAAGAAAACATATATTGCCCGCCCAGTTCCAATTCCAAGAAATATAATACACGGAGACAAGAAGGCCAAATACAAAAGACCGCTTAAATTCGCAAACCATTTATTACTTTTTTGGTATAATATTTTTTACACAATAAAACGCGTTGGGAGCATTTTCGTGAGAGTTTTTCGAATGGCGAAAAAGTCTATAGCGCATAATACATTGTCTTTCAGTTAATTAAAGTGAGAAAATCGTTATTTTTTGCTAAATGTGTACCGGCTAAATATGCGATGGTATAATCGATTTTTACCTTTCTCTGTTCTTCGTATTGTCCTCTTTTTGCGTAAAATATGTAACTAAAATTTTACAAAGACAACAAAAAATAACACCCTCTTTGAATTAAGACGCTTTAAATCAAAGGCTTAAAATTTTGGAACGGTTTTTGTATTTGTAAATATGAGGTGACAAACTATGTATATTTTTATTGTTTTAATGTTAATGGGAGTAAAAGCGAGCGGAACGGCGA
>CAZALG010000094.1:0-7575 GCA_964485935.1 uncultured bacterium
TTTCTTCTCTTATTGGTTTATCAAAAGAGATAAAAGATAGTAAAGACAAAAAGGGTAGGGCTTCCTCGAAGGATCTTGTGTACGATATTGCGGGAGTCCTGTTTGGTATATTTCTAGTTTCAATTGGCGGATCGTAACTTTAAGGATTATATAGTACCCCCTATCAAATGGGTAGTTGTGTTTTTTTATACTAGTATATCATAGACGCAAAATTTAAAAATTAAATATCAAAATGGAAAATCATAAATCAAAGTTCGAAAATAAATTAACAAACAAAGAAACAAAGAATTGCACGAATAGCGCAAATACTTTTTTGGCCTTTCCGGTTAGGGGAGGGATAAATTTAAATTTTCATTTGTCATTTTGCTTTTTGAATTTTGATATTTTATTTGCCGGAAAAAGCGGGTAAATTTAAATGATATATTTAATGAGAGAAAAAATAGTTGATTAATAATGCTATGGAACTATCCGATTTTCCTGTTTATCTGCAGTTGTCTGACAAAGAATTCGAGAATAGAATAGAAAAATTGTATAGTATACTAAACGCCTGTACACTCTGCGGTCATAAATGCAAAGTCGATCGTAAATATGAGAGAGGAGTTTGTAGTGCAGGTATAAGTGCAAAAATTTCTTCGGTTTTTCCTCATTTTGGCGAAGAGAGACCTCTTGTGGGGACTCATGGCTCCGGAACGATATTCTTAAGTAATTGTAATTGCAAATGCGTTTACTGCCAGAATTTCGATATATCTCATCTCGGTAAAGGAGAGGAGTTGTCCGAGGAAGAAATTGCTGGCAAAATGATTTATCTGCAGGAGATAGGTTGCCATAATATAAATTGGGTTAGCCCAACACATTTTGCCCCGCAGTTGGTTAGGTCTCTGTTTATAGCCAGAGAAAAGGGACTTAAGATTCCTATTGTATACAATACGGGTGGGTATGATTCTCCGGATTTAATTAGAATGCTTTCAGGCATAATAGATATATATATGCCTGATATTAAGTATAGTAACAATAAAAACGCCTTTGAGTATTCGGGTGTTAAAAATTACTGGAATATAGTAAGGAATTCGGTCAAGGAAATGCATATACAAGTAGGGGATCTAATAACAGATGATTTCGGTTTAGCTAAAAGAGGTTTAATAATCCGGCATCTCGTTTTGCCAAATAACCTTGCCGGATCGGATGAGGTTTTAAAATTCGTAGCGGATGAAGTGTCAAAAGATTCATACGTAAATATTATGAAGCAATACACTCCGTATTTTAAGGCTCAAAACTATAAGGAACTCACAAGAGGAATAACGGAGGAAGAATACAGTAGAGTCTTAAATAAGGCGAAGGAATTGGGACTTCGAAGAGCCAGTTAACCAAAAATTAATCTCACACAAAGAGCACAAAGATTTTATTGTTTTATTCTAACTTCTAACTTCCAACTACTAACTACTCTTTGCTTCCTGTGTCCTATTCTTTTTTTAAAAATCCTTCATTTTTCTTAATTAAATCTATTCTCTGCTGTACGCAAACTGCCGTGCGCAGTACATCTTCCGGTGTGTTTATCGCAAAGTCCACCAATTTATCCACATTGGTTTTTGCCACATGCATCCGGGTGTCGGATGATCCATAATAGATAAAGAGATCACCGTTATCGCGTGCTACCCAGCCATTGCTGAAAACTACATTGGAAACATCCCCTGTTCGCTCCGCACCTCGGGGTGAAAGCAACTGTTGCCCCGGTCTATGAATTAACTTTTCGGGATGTTTTAAATCGGTCATAAAACAATAAAGAACATAACGTAACCCGGCTGCCGTGTTTCTAACTCCATGAGCGAGGTGAAGCCAACCTTTTTCTGTTTTTATGGGAGGGGGCCCCTGGCCGTTTTTTGATTCGGTAATTGTATGATAACGACGTTCCTCGATAATAATTTCTTTATCGATATTTGCGTGTTCTATGCTTTCTGAAAGGCCCCATCCGATACCCATTCCAGAACCCGTTTCAATAAATTCTTCCATGGGGCGGGTGTAAAATGCGTATTTGCCGTTGACAAACTCTGGATGCAAAACCACATTTCTTTGTTGGGGAGAGGGTGACTTTAAATCATCCAGCCGCTCCCACTTTTTTAAGTCTTTAGTGCGGGCGATACCAGCCTGAGCTACTGCGGAAGACAAATCTCCTTTTTTGGCGTTCGGGTCCTTACGTTCCGTGCAGAAAACGCCATAGATCCAACCGTCTTCATGTTTTGTAAGGCGCATGTCATATACATTGATGTCCGGATCTTTAGTTTGGGGCATTTCTATGGGGTAATCCCAGAGTTTGAATTGATCTATACCTGTTGGGCTTTCTGCAACGGCAAAAAAAGATTTTCTGTCGTCGCCTTCAACTCTGGCTACAAGAAGAATTTTACCGTTTAATTCAATGGCTCCGGAGTTGAAAACCGAGTTAATTCCTAACCTCTGCATAAGTCGCGGATTACTTTCGTAATCCAGATCGAAACGCCACGTGAGAGGTATATGCTCCCGGGTTAAAACAGGATACTTATAGCGTGTATAAATTCCATGATATTCTTCTATGGGTTTATTTTTTCGACTGATTAAGTTATTTTGTGTTTCGTAAAGATAATTTAATTTTTCGTCAAAGTGTTTTTTATCATGAATAGCCATCTAAACCTCCTCCTGAGTTTAAAAATAGAATAATCGATTTATAGTTGGGTAAAAATATATATTTTTTTAAACTTGTCAAGACGAAAGGAAATTAGCTATTAGCTCAAAAAACAAATAAAAAAGTTTGTGCGCTTTGCCTGACCCGTAAGGAAGAATGACTGTATCGGGGACGGAAGTCTATTCTTCCTCTCAAAACGCTTTTTGGTCAATTTTGTTGTCTTCTACTAAGAGTATTCGATATCTTTCATTTCTAATCTGTTGTATTCTCATTAAGGGGATTCGGACAGTATCCAATACATCTGAATGGCTCTAATTACCTCGACGAATTCCATATAATCCACAGGTTTCATCATATATCCGGCCACACCAAGCTTAAAACTATTTATTTTGTCCCCCTCTTCTTTTGAAGAAGTTAATGCTACAACGGGAATAATCTTCAGCTTATCGTCGTTCTTTGCAATTTTAAGAAATTCTATACCATCCATCTTGGGCATCCTTAAATCCAGGAGAATTAGCCCCGGTCGCCTATTTGCCTTGTTCCTAAGATACTCCAGCGCCTCCTCGCCATTATTGGTGACAACCAAGGGGTTTACAACGTGAAGATCTTCAAGCGCTCTTTTTATACTTCTTATATCAACTTCGTCGTCTTCAACTAATAGTATTGTTTGCCTTTCGTTCATTTTTTCTCTCCTTTTTATTCCTAGTGTTTTCATAAAAAACATTCTAAAATCCAAGGGTTTAACATTAAAACCTTAACTTTTCAAAATGATTAAATAGGCAAATATAAGTAAAAATTATTTAGCAAAATCCCCTTTTATTGTTTTGGCAGCGTGAAATAAAATGTGGTGCCCTTTTTAATTTTAGATTCTAGCCATATCCTCCCTTTGTAAAATTTTATTATTTTCTTAACTATCGCCAAACCTAAGCCTATCCTTTCATATGTTTTTTTCGATTCCAAAGTCTGGAATATTTTAAAGATTTTCTCCCAGTACTTTTTTTCGATACCGGGACCATTATCGGATATGTAAAATTTCCATTCATCTTTTTCTTCTGTGCAGCCTATCTTGATAATGCCTTTGGGTTTATCTATGTATTTTATTGCATTGCTCAATAAATTTTGGAAGACCTGGGTTAAATGGTTTCTATCCGCTACATACTCCGGTAGTTTATCTTTCACTGTAATCTTTATATTGGGAGGGGGGGCTAATGAATCAATTACATCTTTTAAGACCTTATTTAAATCAATCTTATGTGCTTTGTCTTCAGTTCTTCCTATTCTTGAATATTCAAGTATTCCTTGTATCATATCGTTTACTCGTATGGTTCTCTTTCTAAGCATAGCTAAATTTTCTTTACCTTTTTTATCAAGTACGTCATAGTAATCCTCTGATGTCCATCCTGCTAATAGGTTTATACCTCGAAGAGGTGCTTTTAAATCATGAGATACTATATATACAAAGTTTTCCAAATCTTGTGTTCTTTCTGCGACTTCAATCTCAAGTTTGCGCCCGTATTCTACGATATTCCTGACTCGAACTTCGTGAATTGTATAAACGGCCGTAATTATCAACATTATCATAGAAATCCTAAACCACAAGGTCGTCCAGAAGGGAGGAGTGATAACGATTTTAAGTGAAGTTCCTTCTTCGTTCCATATATTATCGTTATTAGAACCTTTTACCTTGAATATATAAGTTCCCGGGTTCAAATTCGTATAGGTTACTTCTCTTTTGTTTTCAACATAATTCCATTCTTTATCGAAACCTTCTAACATAAAAGCATATTGATTTTTCGCTGGTGAAGTGTAATCCAGTGCTGCAAATTCAAATGAGAAAACAGAGTGCTTATAGGATAATATAAGTTCATCGGTTACACTAATATGTTTTTGCAATGGGGATTTATTTTTACCAATAACAACCGGTTTATTAAAAATCTTGAAATCCGTGAGAACAACAGGAGGAATGGCCGTGTTATCTATAACATCATTTGGATCAAATACATTGAATCCATTCACACCACCGAAATATATCTTTCCATCTTTGGATTTATGATGACTTTTTTTAATAAATGTACTTCCCTGTAAGCCATCTTCTTTGGTATAATTTTTAAAAGTTTCTGTTTTAGGCTCAAATCTGGATAGCCCCCCATTTGTGCTAATCCATAAGAAACCTTTATCATCTTTTTCAATACCAAAAATTAAATCATTGGGTAAGCCATCGGTTTTAAAGTAGCGGGTAATTTTTTTTGTTTTCCTGTTTAGCTTATTAAGACCATTAGTTGTAGCGATCCATAGTGTTGAACTATCCTTTTCGAAAATTGAAGTGACAAAATCATTAGATATGCTATTTTCGTTTTTCGGATCATGCGTGTAATTCACAAACTCTTCTGTTTTGGGATTAAAAATACTTAGGCCTTGAAAGCTACCAATGAGTATATTGCTCTTATTATCTTCTTTGATAACTTCTATTTGATTAAAAATTAGATTGCTATTTTCTTCCGTATATACAATAAAAGATCTGTCTTTTTTATTAAATTTATTGAGGCCGTTCTGAGTAGCAATCCACAAATTACCATTTCTATCTTCAGTGATATCAAAAACATTATTATTTGATAGACCGCTATTCTCGCTCGTAAAAGTAAGGAATGATTTCGTACGTCTATTAAATAAACTGAGTCCACCGGCCCAGGTACCAATCCATATATTGTTTTGAGAGTCAATATACACTGTAGGCAGAACATCTTTATTTAGATTTGAATTTTTTGAATTATAATGTTCGAAGTTTCCGGTTTTGGTATCAAATTTATTCAATCCACCCCCATCCGTAGCAATCCAGATATTTCCTTCATGATCCTCGTGAAATTCCATAACATAATTGTAACTTAAACTATTGGGATTTCCAGGCAAATTTTTGTAATGTTTAAATGCCTGTTTGGTGTAATCAATTAAATTAACTCCTCCTGCATATGTGCCGATCCACAAATCACCTGTTTTATCCTGATATAGTGAATAGATTGAATTGTTGTTCAAACCATTAGGATTACTTTCATTCTTAACATAATGAATAAAAGTTTTTTGTCATTTTGAAAAAAGTCTACCCCTCCATCTTCAGTTCCGATCCAGAGGCCTCCATTCCTGTCTGCGCATAGCGAACTTATAAGATTACTGCATAAACTTTGACTATTTTCAGGATCGTGTTGATAGTTGATAAAAGTATGTTTGTCAGATTCATTTACATGAGTACAAGATAATCCATCTTTATAGCAACCAAACCAGAGATGCCCATCAATATCTTCGACGATTGAATAAACATCGTTACCGATCAGACTATTAGGATCGTTTTCGTGGTGTTTATAATGTGTAAACGTTTTTGTATGGCAATTAAATACATTCAATCCGTGACCATCAGTAGCGATCCATAAATTACCTCTGCTATCTTCAAATATATCTCTAACAATACTGCCTAAACTATCGGGGTCATCTTCGTTATGCCAATATCGAATAAGCTCATCATTTTTGAAATCAAATAGAAATAATCCATCCTCGTAGGTGCCAATCCATAAATTACCTTGACTATCTTCAAATATGGCCCTTATATCAGAACTGCCTAGGTTATAGCCATTTTTCTTGTTATAATTGATAAAAACATCGCGATCCCGATCATACAAACATAACCCTTCTGCTGTACCTATCCACAGATTTCCACGGCTATCTTCATATAAGGAGTAAATAATATTTGCTGTTATGCTGCCTGGATCTTTATAATTATGTCTATAAACCCTAAAATTGTAGCCATTATATTTATTAAGCCCGTCAAATGTGCCAAACCACATAAAGCCCTGATTGTCTTGTAAAATACATCTGACATATGAGTGAGAAAGGCCTTTTTCGCTGGTGAGATGTTCAAAGCGAATATTTTGACTTTGTGCAAAGTTTAAAAACGGGAAATATAAAGTAAGTATAATAGTTAATACAGTTATATTTAAAGAAAGGTTGCTGATATTTATAACCAACTTATTTTTCATTTTAGCTCTTTTTTAAACATAATCAAAACTCTCTTATCTTTTTAATCGTATTCCCCATTCCAAAATCTAAGAGGTTGAACATTAAAACCTTAACTTTTCAAAATGATTAAATAGGCAAATATAAGTAAAAATTATTTAGCAAAATCCCCTTTTATTGTTTTGGCAGCGTGAAATAAAATGTGGTGCCCTTTTTAATTTTAGATTCTAGCCATATCCTCCCTTTGTAAAATTTTATTATTTTCTTAACTATCGCCAAACCTAAGCCTATCCTTTCATATGTTTTTTTCGATTCCAAAGTCTGGAATATTTTAAAGATTTTCTCCCAGTACTTTTTTTCGATACCGGGACCATTATCGGATATGTAAAATTTCCATTCATCTTTTTCTTCTGTGCAGCCTATCTTGATAATGCCTTTGGGTTTATCTATGTATTTTATTGCATTGCTCAATAAATTTTGGAAGACCTGGGTTAAATGGTTTCTATCCGCTACATACTCCGGTAGTTTATCTTTCACTGTAATCTTTATATTGGGAGGGGGGGCTAATGAATCAATTACATCTTTTAAGACCTTATTTAAATCAATCTTATGTGCTTTGTCTTCAGTTCTTCCTATTCTTGAATATTCAAGTATTCCTTGTATCATATCGTTTACTCGTATGGTTCTCTTTCTAAGCATAGCTAAATTTTCTTTACCTTTTTTATCAAGTACGTCATAGTAATCCTCTGATGTCCATCCTGCTAATAGGTTTATACCTCGAAGAGGTGCTTTTAAATCATGAGATACTATATATACAAAGTTTTCCAAATCTTGTGTTCTTTCTGCGACTTCAATCTCAAGTTTGCGCCCGTATTCTACGATATTCCTGACTCGAACTTCGTGAATTGTATAAACGGCCG
>CAZALG010000095.1:0-7553 GCA_964485935.1 uncultured bacterium
TCCACCCCCTGAATAATCAAGACTTTTTCTCATTATAAACGTGAGATTAATTTTGTAGTGTGTGTGATTTTATTCCCCTATTATTTTAATCATAACTCTTTTCTTTCTTCTTCCGTCGAATTCACCGTAGAATATCTGTTCCCAGGGTCCGAAGTCTAAATTTCCTTCGGTAACTGCAACTACCACCTCTCTTCCCATTAGCTGACGTTTAATATGAGCATCCGCGTTATCCTCATAAGTATTATGCTTATAACGTGGAGGGTCATAAGGAACTTTTTCTTCAAGCCATTTTTTGTAATCCTCATGCAGACCTGATTCATTATCGTTTATAAAAACACTTGCCGTAATATGCATGGCATTAACGAGGCATAGCCCTTCTTTTATTTCGCTTTCCGCAAGCGCTTCATCTACTTGCGGCGTAATATTTATAAAATCTACCCTGTTTGGCGTATTGAACCATAATTCTTTTTTATAACTTTTCATCTCTTTCCTCCTGGTAATGTTATTCTTTTGCGTAATCTTAATATGATTCGTGTATTTGTCAAACTTTGTTAGTAAATTAGTGAATCAGTAAATTGGTAAATTAGTAAAAAACAAAAATAATGTTTGTTACTTGACACGTAACAGGTTACATATTATAATATAAATAATGATAAAGTCATTCAAGCATAAAGGGCTCGAGCAGTTTTTTAAAGACGGAAATAAGAAAGGAATAAATCCGGAACATGCAAAAAAGATTGCGAGAATATTGGACCGTTTGGATGCGTCTACCAGTCCAAAAGATATGAATCTTCCGGGATATAAGCCACACAAATTATCGGGGCAGAGTAAGGATGTTTATTCGGTATGGGTAAGCGGAAATCGGAGAATAACTTTTAAATTTAAAGGTGAAGATGCGATTATGGTCGACTACAAGGATTATCATTAAAAGAGGTGATAGAAAATGGCTAAGAAAAGAAAGCCAACACATCCGGGTGAAGTTTTGTTAGAGGATGTAATAAAACCCCTAAGATTATCGATTGCCGAGGCGGCAAAGGATTTAGGGGTTAGCCGGAAAGCTCTCTATGAGCTTATTAACGGAAAATCGTCATTAAGTCCGCAGATGGCGGTTAGGATTGGGGAAGCAACCAATACCAGTCCTGAGAGCTGGCTTAATATGCAGCTCAAGTTAGATTTGTGGAAAGCCATGAAAGATAAGCCGGCTAATATAACCAGTTTCCCGGGAAAAGCGGCCGTTGGTAATAAGTAGATAGCAGTTGGTAGTTTGAATACAACAAAAATCCTGTCAATTTGCGTTTATCAACGTACTAATTTTAGGATTTAGAATTTAGAAAATACGGTCCTCCGTCTGCGGTCGTCCGTCTTTTTTATCCCTCACTACACATCAAACTAAACGGGCAAAATCGACAGTAATCACCTGCGTCGGGCGCAAAAGAAACGTCCGGGTTTACTATTTCTCTTAATATAAACCCCAACGCCTCAAGAAAGAAGTCTATATTCTCAACTGGAAGGAAATTTCCCTCCCTCGGTTTCCTAATATTAAAAATCTCCGCCCTGACTTTATCGAGCGGTATCTTGTTCATGGTCGAATAAAGAAAAACATACATCGGTAATTGTAAGGTCCTTATCTTTCTCTTTATAATATCCCTGCTTAGTTCTACTTCCGTGTTTAATCTTTTGGCGGGCATCGTAATAGTCCCTGTCTTATAATCGATTACATGAAAGATTCCGTCTATCTCTTCGGCTCTGTCAATCCTCCCTTTTAATTTGAAGGGAGTGGTGTCTTTTCCTTGCTCAGCTAACTCTAAAAAACCGGTAACCGGGGCTTCGAGGTCTCGGATTATGATATTTTGTTCTGCTGTGCGTTCGATTTCATATTCGATAAACCGTTTTAGGGTATTATCGATTATTTCACGTAGCAGAATTTGTTCGCCTTCTTCGTGTAAATGTTTCTCGAGATATTGTTTTAACCTCTCGGAAAAGTCACCTTTGTCGATAACTATTTTTCTACCGATAAATTGTGTGTAATAATCTTTTAAGAAATCGTGAATTAGTTTTCCTATTGTGCTCCGCTCTATTTCTTCTTCTATATCCATGTATTCTTCGAGACCGAGGACATACCTGTAGTAGAATTGTAAAGGACAACGGATATAGGTGTCGATTTTCGTCGGCGAATACTTCGTATTTTTTAGTTTTTCAAGGACTTTTTCGCTTTTTTTGATGCCGCTTTTTTCTAAAATTTCTATCGAAGGTTTAAAGATTCTGTTATCGACCACTACATCCTTTTCGGTCTTTTGCCCTTCCCAGATAATCTTTTCTATAAATCTCGATTTAATATTTTTATCTACATCCTTTAATTTCCCTTCCTTATATATAAGGTGAACTTTGGACGCGCCTTTTATCAGTCTAAAAAAATTATGCGCGTACATCGATTCTTCTTCTTCGTAACCGGGTAAGCCCCGCAGTTTACGTAAGCCATGCGGAAGGATGGGATCGAATTTGTACAATCCGGGCATGATGCTTTCGTTAACATCGAGCAATATTACCTGTTCGAAATTTAGATTTCTACTCTCGAGCATACCCATTATCTGAATTCCCTTTAGAGGTTCTCCGACGAAAGGAATCCTTACCGATAAAAGATAATTTTGCAAGAGAGTGATTATATCGAGGCTGTCTCCAAATTTGACATCGGAGAAAAGAGATTTTTTCAGCTCCTCTAGTTTCTCAAATACCGTTCCTATAAACTGATTGTTTAAGGGATGTTTTCTTATGCTTGAATTTTCGTATAAGAAGCTGATGAATTCGAAGAGTTTCGAAGCGCCTTCCTTTAAAGATTTAATT
The DNA here is from genome assembly GCA_964485935.1 of uncultured bacterium. Classification (GTDB taxonomy): domain Bacteria; phylum Hydrothermota; class UBA3072; order UBA3072; family UBA3072; genus JAFGHJ01. Next base: position 2,842 of record CAZALG010000095.1, read on the forward strand.
TCGCTAAAGGCTTCGATCGACAGAGAATGTACTTTCTCGAATATTTCGAGTTGTGCGGATGAAAATTCTTCTCTATCTAAATACGCGAGTATTTCTTTACCTGTAAAAAAGTTTCGGGAGCTTTCTCTATTTTTTGAAATTAGGATTTCTTCGAGGCGGTTTACGAGTGTATTAAAGGGACCTTCCGTTTCGGGAGTTTTAATTGTTTTTATCCAGGGGTGCTGAATCAGATTCAGATAGTCTTTGAGGTAGTAGAGGTTTCCCTTTTTATTCAGTTTTTTTGTTCTCTGCAGTGAGAAAAGGTATTTGATGAGGTTAAAGAGGGCGGTTCTTTTTAAGGGGTATCCCATTGTTATATTGAAGTCGTTCTCGTTTGTCTGGATTACTTCGGAGATAAGAGGGATAAGCGCGCTTGAGTCCGGGAGAACAATCGCGGTATTTTTACCTTTTTCCTTGAATGTGGATAAAATTTCCTCCGCGGTTAGAATTTCCGAATGCGTATCGAAACATTGATGTATTTCGAGGGTTGGGTTTTCCCGGAGGGCACTTTTAATATCTGTATCGATAAAAGTTACCCCCCAGTCCCGCTCCCATTTTTTATGGAAGTGGTAGGGGGAGGTGACGGGAACCGCCCCTTTAAAGTCGTCGGATTGAATTATTATATCGGCTTTACCTTCGGTAAAAAGGTATTTCATCATGCGCTCTTCGGATTTATTTAAGGCGTAGAAACCGGCAAATATAATTTTTTCGAACCTAATCAAGGATGAAATCTCTTCGATGTTTTCCGATGTAAAGCGGTAAACTTCTCCCCTGTAGGTTAAATTGTTTTGCTTCAATAGGTAGTAAAATTTATCCCTGATAAGCGCGAAGTTCTTCCAGAAATCTCTGACCCACTCGAGAAAATTCTCATCATAATCGGTTAAGCTTTCAATATTCATCTGTTTTTCGGATTGGATTTCGAATTCTTCCATTGCGCCGAGAATGCGGCTTCCCCAGTGGATATAGCTGTTTACGGATTCGGCTATTTTTAAAAGAGGGCTTTTTTCATCTATTCCGTTTTCAGCAATTGCTCTGTACATTAAATAAATAAGGTCAAAGTCTCCTTTAGGAATTCTTTCTTCTCTTACGAGGCTAAAGAGATACTGCATCCAGCTCTCTATCGAAAAACGAGCCGGCGGTATAAATACATTTGGTATTTTTTTCTTTAAAGAATCGATTAAAAAATGCGAAGGTCTAATACCCGGAAAAACAACACAGACAGAAGAAAAGTCGGATGTGTCGAAACTTCCACAGAGATAATCGGTTAAGTGTTCGATAAAGTCTTCAGAAAAAGGAACTTTCAGCAGTTTACTCAATTTCGATTACCTCCGCGGAATTAAGGTCTACGATATATGTCTTTATTGTTTTGTCAGGAAAATATTCCGCTAAGACTCCCTTGTAACTTCCAAGCTGTTTCTTCCACTTTGACAGGGGCTCCTCTCCCGACTTAAAATCTACAATGTGAATTTCGCCTCGCACGAAAACAACCCTATCCATCCTGTACAAATCGCCGTCTCCAGAAATTATTTCTTTTTCCCTCCATGCTTCAATGCCGGGCGAAAACCATTCTTTTATTTCTTCTTTTTCAAATATGTTTTCTATAACCGGTTTTATTTTTTCTTTTAGAATCTCCCGCTCCCCGGGATACGCGAATTCATTTATCGATTTACTTGTTATCGAATCGAGGTTTTCGAGGTCGCCCGTATCTTTTATATAAAATAAAACTTTATGAAGAATTTCTCCTTTTTTTCGGGACTCAATGATTTTTTCGTTCATCAAAACATACATATCGTTTTTTCTCATCAGCAATCTTGATGAGGCCTTCTCCACGCTCTCTTTACCTTCCAGATCCATTTTCAAGTATTTTAAGGGTAATTCTTCTTTTCTTTTCTCCGCCGGAGGTTTTTTTTCATGTTTGCCTTTCGTGAATGAGTCTTCGGACACGAAGTTTTCGAGAACCTTTTTCCACAGGTCGTAATAATTCTGCGGTTTTTCATCCATTGTGAAAATATGAAGTTCATACACGGCTCTGCTTAAGGCTACGTAGAAGTTATTTATTTCTTCGAAGGTTTCATTCTGTTCTTTCTCTATGAGTTTTGATTCGATTTCGCCTTTAAGCACATCGTCCTTTTCGGGAAGAATATCTTTTTTTACTTTAACTATTCTCTTTATTCCTTTATATTCTATAACGACTTCATTTTTATCTTTGTCGAATGGTATATAAATGAAGGGAATAATTACAACCGGGAACTCGAGACCTTTAGCGGAATGAATCGTCATTATTTTTACGGCTTCGGCCGATTCCGGCAGGAGAATCGACGGCGGGTTATCGTAGTCCTGTCTTTTCTGCCATTCGGTCAACATACCCTCTATGGATGTTATAGATTGTTCTTCCAATGTATGAATAAATTCGAGAAAAGCCTCAAGAAAACTAATCGTACCGCTGCAGTTCTGAGTGATCTTGAATGTACTAATTATGTCACTTACAAGATCGTAAACCGGTAAGAATCCGACGGAGGTGAAAAATGGTTCTACATAATTTAACCATATATCCGGGTGTTTTTCTTTGAATTGTATGTAATAGGGTATATCGGATGAGCAATCCTCTGCAAAATTTATTATCACATTATCATTCAGTCCTGTTTGTTTACCGAAAAATGGGCTTGTAAGTACGCTTAAGAAAGATGTGTTATCCGTAGGATGAACAAGGAATTTTAAAACGGAAAGCATACCTTTTGTAACGGGATTTGCGTTAAGATATAGTGTTTCACTGGAAACAACCGGATATCCTTTTTCGCACAGATACTCCGTTATTTCTTTCGCATCGTTATTGCGGCGTACGAGGATTGCGATGTCCCCTTCGCAGTAGCCTCTTCCTAATATTTCTTTTATAGTTTCTTCTAACTGGGTATTTATGGATGAAAAAATATCCTCTATATTTTTACTCTGGGGTTTAATTTTCTTAATCGATACAAGCCCTTCGCACGGTAAGCCCATTTTAAAATCCGGTATTTTCTGTTTAACTGTGTCAGAGTAGAAATTACTCTTTTGCCCCATCCTGCTCTTGATTTCTTCGGGTAAATTAGAAAAGACTTCTCCGACAAAGTCTACTATCGCTCTGCTGCTTCGGTAATTCTTATCTATATACTCGGATTTTTTCTCAGCGTCTGCGACAGACGCGAATAAATCAGAAGGCGTCTCAAAAAGTTCTACGTCTCCACCCCTCCACTGGTAGATTGCCTGTTTTGGATCGCCGACGTAAAAGAAAGAACCCCCTTCGGAAAGGGCGTTGTCTATCAGGGGAACAAGATTTTGCCACTGGTCTCTGCTTGTATCCTGAAATTCATCTACAAGATAATGAATGAATTTTTCTCCTATTCTGTAAAATACAAAAGGTATGCTGAATTCTTCGAACAGAATTTTCAGTTCTTTGTTTATATCCTCTATGAATCTAACTCTCCGTTTCTCTCTGATGTTTTTTAATATTTGCCTGTAAGTCTGGTAAATATCTATCTGGTAATTGTGTTCTCTCAAGAGGCTATGCTGGTAATAATTAAATACGTATTTTTTAAGTTCTCTAAAGAGCCGGACGAAGTCGCCTACGTCGTCTTTAAAGCTTTTTGTCAGGACTTCTTCGGCGTTTTTCTTGATATAAGCGCTTTCCAGTATTTTGTCTATGTTATGGTTCTTTATCGCTTTATTAAGTGTTTCCAAAAATTGGCTGCGAATACCGCCGTGATTTGCGGAATATTCAAGAATTTCTTCCGCGAGATTTATCGATTTGTTAAAAGAAACTACGATATCTTTATCAAGGTTTGTCAGGTCTTCCGGAGGTTTTTCGAAAGAAACATTTTCATTTCCCTCATACTTTTCCAGTCTGTCCATTCCTTTCCTTAAGGTACCATGGAAGTCCCAGCTTATTTTGCCCCCTGTTTCTATTCTATTTATGATAAAATCGCTCAGTTTCCTGCGGAGAATTTTATCCTGTTCGACTGACTGAATGACCAGTGATGTGGCAAAATCTTTATAGTAATTCGAATCCATAATGATTTCGGATTCGGGAGTTATTCCGAGTTCGATCGAGAATGCTTTAACAAGTGAATTAACGAAAGAATCTATAGTCCTAACTGAAAAATCGCTGTAATTATCGAGGATGAAATCGATTAATCCACGGGAGTGTTTATTTCCTCCTTTTAGGGCTTCTTCTTTCAGTAATCCGAGGATACGTTCTTTCATTTCGGTCGCGGCTTTATTGGTGAACGTTATTGCGAGAGTCTTTTTAAGATTTTGATTGTCCCCTTTAAGTAATTCTTTGTAGCGTGTAGAAAGGCGGTATGTTTTACCTCCTCCCGCGGAAGAAAGGAGACGTATCAATCTATTGTTTTCACTCATTTGATTTAAGGATAAAATCCGGCGGGAAAATGTCAAGGGATTTGAGTTTATTGAATCTAATAAATCCTACTCACCGCCCCATTGCCAGTAAATGAATCCGAGGGGACCACTTGCGAGATGGTCTACCTCTTTGAATCGAAAAGTTAAAATTGCTAACTCAATCCTGAAATTTCTTAATATACCTTTTTTATGCTTGTAAAAAGGAGCAACCCTTGCGCCTACATTAAACTGCTGTTTTCGCGGAACATTATCGAGATAAATAAACGTAGTTCCATAGGAAG
>CAZALG010000096.1:0-7525 GCA_964485935.1 uncultured bacterium
ATCCGTCGAGCGACCTTTATATGTTGGATTTAAAGACAAACAATTACCGTAAGCTTGATATCAGTAGCGAACATAGCGAAAGTTTTCACAGCTGGTCGAGCAACAGCCGGTGGTTTGTGTTCGCCAGTAAAAAAAAGGATAGCCTGTGTTCCAGATTATATTTTAGTTACGTAGACACACTGGGAAAAGTTTATAAGCCGTTTTTAATGCCGCAAGAAAACCCTACGTTCTATGACACTTATATCATGAACTATAACGTACCGGAATTAATCGATGGACCGGTCTCGATCAGTCACTGGAATCTTACGCGGGTTGCCCATAAAGCGCCTCTAAAGGCAAAATTTGACTCGACTGTTAATATCGATGCTCTGTCAGGTGCTACAAAAATGGCAAAAGAGTAACCAAACATTATAGTATACCCGCAATGCGGGTGAGATGCCAAGAGTTTTTAACAAAGTCTCCTGTCTCTGGTCATTAGTCACTAGTCAAAAAAACAAAAATAGCATACCGATGACCGCAGACGGAAGACGGGAAACATGTTGAATGGTTGAAAGATAAGTATTTTGAATTATAAATTGAGAATTATGAATTAGCAACAAATCCCTTTGACAAAAGAATGAAAATCTTTATAATATAGAGGATGTACAATGAAAAAACTATTCCTCTTACTAATATCTTTTATGCTATCAGTCAACACATACGGCCTTCCCGACGCAACCAGTGAAACAACAGATAAAGCGCAATTTGACAACCTCCCTTACTCTGAAGCAGATACAGCACGAGCAGCAATAAAAGGCAAGTGGGGTTATATCGATGCAACCGGTAAAGTGGTAATAGAACTACAATTCAAATACGCCGGGCACTTCTCCGAAGGTCTGGCAATGATAGTGAAAGATAACAAATACGGTTTTATTAATAAAAAAGGCGAGGTTGTAATCGAACCGAAATTCGATGCCGCTCGCCCGTTCTCCGAAGGACTGGCGGCGGTAGAGATTGAGGGTAAATGCGGCTACATCGATAAAACAGGTCAATGGGTAATCGAACCGGAATTCGATAACGCCCGGGATTTTTCAGAGGGATTGGCAGCAGTAAAGGAAGACTTGGAATACGGATATATAGATAAGACCGGAAAAATGGTAATCAGGGCTCAATTCAATGATGCAGGGGATTTTCATGAAGGCTTAGCCTGGGCTGAAGAGCCAGGTATTATTACAAGAGATGCAAGGAAGATAAAAGGTCGGCGAGGTTATATAGATAAGAGAGGTAAATGGGTTATCGAACCGCAATTTAATTCCGCCTGCGATTTTTCTGAAGGCGTAGCAAAGGTATGGACATACCGTAATTGGGGGTACGTCGACAAAAAGGGGGAATGGGTTATCAAACCTCAATTTAAATGGTCACCGTATCGTCCCCGGGACTTAACTGAAGCAGATATGAGAAAAAGAGGTTGGCTGCGCAATAAATACTACTACATCGATATAGAATTCAATGTCGGGACTTTTTCTAATGGGTTGGCAAGGATATTGAAAGAAGGTAATTTTGCCTTTATAGGCAAGACAGGTGAGATTGTAATTGAAACGGAATTCGATTTCGCCGGTAGATTTTCCGAAGGACTGGCGGCGGTAAAGAAAAACGGTAAATGGGGTTACATCGATACAAGAGGTCAAATGGTAATAGAACCCGGGTTCGATAATGTCGGGGACTTCTCGGAAGGGCTTGCGGCGGCAAGGGAAAATTTTAAACACGGCTTTATCGATAAAACTGGTCAATGGGTTATAGAACCCGGGTTCGATTGGGCATGGGACTTCTCCGATGGGCTAGCGGCAGTAATGTTAAAAAATTAGACAAAAGGAGATGGAAATGAAAGACAAATATATAGTAAAAATATTATGTATTTTTTTGGCTGTTATAACTCTTTCTTGCGAAAAACTTAAGGATAAAACATTAAAATCCGGTTATCCTATTACACCTGTTCCGTTTACGGACATAACATTAACCGACGATTTTTACTCGAGTCGAATCGAGACAAATAGAACGGTTACAATACCTTACGGTTTTGAAAAATGTGAAAAAGAAGGCAGGATCAGAAATTTCGCAAGAGCGGGAGGACTTTTGGAAGGAGAATATGAAGGTAAAATGCCTTTTGATGATTCCGATATTTATAAAATAATCGAAGGCGCTTCATATTCGCTAACCGTGCATCCCGACCCTGAGTTAGAGAAATATATCGATGACATTATAGAAAAAATCGCCGCGGCACAGGAAGAAGACGGGTATCTATGTACATGGAAAACGATAAATCCCGATACGACTCCCGCCTGGTGGGTAAAACCGGGTCCGCGCTGGCATAATCTGGGAGCAAGTCACGAATTGTACAATTCGGGACATATGTATGAGGCGGCTGTTGCCCATTATCGAGCGACCGGGAAGACCAATTTCTTGAATGTTGCCTTGAAGAACGCGGATTTGATTACGGAAACCTTTGGCCCCGGGGAAAAACTCGCAGTGCCAGGTCATCAGATTATTGAAACCGGTCTTGTTAAATTATACCATGTAACAAAAAATAAGAAATATCTCGATATGGCAAAATTCTTTTTAGACGAGAGAGGTAATAGCCAGGGGCATGAGCTTTACGGTTCGTATAGTCAGGACCATAAACCGGTAATAGAGCAGACCGAAGCTGTCGGACATGCAGTACGTGCTGTTTACATGTATGCGGGTATGACAGATATTGCCGGAATAATGAAAGACTCTTCCTATATGAGGGCGGTCGACAAAATCTGGGAAAATGTGGTTGCTAAAAAAATATATATAACAGGAGGAATAGGCGCCCGACATGAAGGGGAATCATTCGGAGATAATTATGAATTGCCCAATCTGACTTCTTATAATGAAACCTGTGCCGCGATAGGTAGCATCTACTGGAATCACAGAATGTTTTTACTCCACGGGGATGCAAAATATATCGATGTTCTGGAACGTACTCTCTATAATGGAATGATTTCCGGTGTATCATTAGAAGGTAATTCCTTTTTTTATCCGAACTGCCTTGAGTCCGACGGAAAATTTAAATTCAATCAGGGCTCTTTAACAAGAAAAGCCTGGTTTGATTGTTCCTGCTGTCCTACAAACGTTACTCGTTTTATTCCTTCGGTACCAAGTTATATCTATGCCTACAGGGGTGATTCTCTATACGTAAATCTTTTTGTCGAGAGTGAAGCTGAAGTAAATATGAATGGTATCGGGCTTGGAATTTCTCAGAAAACCGAATACCCCTGGGACGGAAAAACAGAAATGACAATCAATCCAAAAAGGGATAAAATGTTTAGCATAAACATCCGTATTCCGGGATGGGCTTTAGAAAAAGTAGTACCGAGTGATCTATATCGATATTTAGAAAAAAACGCCCCTCCGGTAACCTTAAAGGTAAACGGTGAGCTTTTCGACTATAATATTAATAAAGGATTTGCCGTTATTACTCGCACGTGGTCAAAAGGGGATATAATCGAACTCGATCTGCCCATGCCTGTTCGGAGGGTTCTTGCAAATGAGAAAGTTAAAGACGATAGAAATAAAGTCGCGCTTGTTAGAGGTCCTGTTGTTTACTGTGCCGAATGGGTCGACAATGATATGAATGTACTGAAACTGGCGTTGCCCGATGACACCGAATTCCAGTTCGAATATCAGCAGGATTTATTGAACGGAGTGGTTGTGATAAAAGGCGAGACGCCGGATAAATCGGGGGAGAAGGGAGAATTGGTTGCGATACCATACTACGCATGGTCCCATCGAGGTCCGGGCGAAATGGCAGTCTGGTTGTCGAGGAATTAAAAAACAACAAATGCTAAAAGTATCAGGCTTTTCTTTTTGAATATCTTACTGATAAAACAGTATATTTAATGTAATTTACAAAAAGGAGAAAAAATGAAAAATTTATTTAAACCCCTTATTTTGTTATTGTTCGCTCTATTTTTTATCGACTTGAAAGCTCAGGACAAATTTGACAAAAATAAGCTGGATAATTATTTCAGCCAATTAGAAAAAAATAACAAAGCTATGTGTAGAGTTGCAATCACAAAAGACGGGAAATTGATTTACGAAAATTATATAGGGTTTTCTTCTGTAGAAAGTAAAATTCAAAACAGCGAGTTAACCAAATTTAGAATAGGTTCTATAACCAAAGTTTTTACTGCTGTAATGATATTTCAGTTAATCGAAGAAGGAAAATTATCGTTGAAAACAAAACTATCTGAATTTTATCCCCAGATTCCAAACTCAAAGAAAATTACTATTTCTGATATGTTAAGCCATCAAAGCGGAATATATAATTTTACAGATAACGAAGCATATCAGCAATATATGACTTCAAAAAAGACTAAAGAAGAAATGGTAAAGATGATTTCTATATTAAAGTCAGATTTCAAACCCGGCAGCAAAACCGAATATTCTAATTCTAATTATGTTTTGCTTGGTTATATAATAGAGAAAATAACAAATTCAACATATCAGCAGGAGCTAAAGAAGCGAATTACAAGTAAGTTAAACCTTACAAATACTTACTATGGAGGGAAGATTGAGACTCAGGCAAACGAAGCGGCATCATACAAATTTGAGGACGGGAAATGGGTTTTGCAACCCGAAACAGATATGAGTATCCCTCATGGAGCAGGAGCGATTGTTTCGACTCCTAAAGATTTAACCGCTTTTATTACCGCGCTTTTCAATGGTAAATTAATATCTCTAATTTCCCTAAAAGATATGAAAGAGATAAAAGGCGGTTTAGGTAAAGGAGCCATTCAATTCACATTTGGGAGTAGAATTGCCTACGGCTATAATGGGGGAATTGATGGCTTTAATTCAAGCTTAGGGTTTTTCCGGGATGAGAACCTCGCAATTTCATTGCTTTCTAACGGGCTTAATTATAATATGAACAGTATTGCCATTGCCGTTCTAAGTATTTATTTCGGTGAGTCATACGATATACCGGATTTTACAGAAAAAGCAGTCAAACTGGACGCAGAAGAACTCAAGAACTACGAAGGTATATTTTCTTCAAAGAAAATACCTCTTAAAATAACACTGAAAGTCGAAGGCGACCAACTTTTTGGCCAGGCTACCGGACAGGAAGCTTTTCCGTTAACGTCTTTCAGTAAAACGGAATTTAAATTTGACCTGGCAGGAGTTATAATAGAATTTACAAAAGATAATGATGGGGAAATCGAATACGACTCATTTATATTAAAACAACATGGCAGGGAATTTCCTTACAAAAAAGAATAATTCCTTGGATTTTTTAAGGTTGGGATTTAGGAAAACTAATATACTACTACTTTTTTACTGATTCTTTTTTCGCTATTTTTTAAATAGTAGACTCCGCTTGCCGGTGCAAGCCAGTAGGTTTTATTAGTAGTAATTTTCTTAATCAGGCATCCGGAGATATTATAAATATCAAATTCGGATATATCCGGACTTTTTTCGATATACAATAGCCTCATGCCGACCTGTTTAATTGAAATATCAGGAATGTTCACATTCTGGCCTGTTTCTTCTTCGATTCCAGATGCTTCCGTCAGGCTTATTTGTTTCCATGCTTCAACGCTGTCGCCGACATTATCTTTTAGGACTAGTTTTATTTCGTAGGTACCCTCTGTAAGCCCAGTTGTATTCCAATAATCCAGGGTATCTCGCCTTACCTCCTGATGCTTTACATCACTAAACGGGGTCAAGGTTGAATCCCCAACTTTGCGAAAAGAAAGCTTGTAATAGTCAAAGTCTAATAGTTGATATAGACCTTTATCGATCCATGCCGAGCCTATAATACCAATCGAGTCTTCGGTATAACCACTCGAAGGAGCGGTTATCGATGAGACAAAGACAATTGAGGTATCGGATGGGATCGGGTCCTCGGGAAATGAGGTATTGACAATTACCATGATTGAGGCGCCGGTTGCCCATATGCGCCCCACTGGCATCGCGCAGTTCGCAAGTAAGCAGATTCCTCTGTTTTTGGTAATAACATCGGCAAATATACTTGAGGAGAAAACAGCTACAAATGAACGATGCGCAGCTTCGATATGGCCTCCGCTGCCGTCACAGAACGCGTTTTGAATTGTTGTATAGCTGTCTGTAAATCCGCATAGCTCTCCGAATATCGAGCTTGAAAGGTTAACAGTGGTAGAATCGTCAGGATAAAGATTCCAGGTTTGAACTGCAGTGTTTATAAGACGATAAGTCCGGTCGCTAACAGGCAACACCCAATCGGGATAATCAAGACCGTTTACCAGTCCGGAAACAGAAAAGGTATCGGTCCCCTCGAACATAAGACCTGTTACTCTTAAATTAGAATTCCTGACAATGACGTCAGAACCCCTTAGAGGTATAGTTGCCCACATACAATCGGTGCTGCTGTCAATCTCAACATGGTAGCCGACACCGCTGACATTCACATGAGTAGAGTCCAAGTAAAAACCGTAGAGGGTATCATCTTCCGGGAAATCAAAATCTACTACTGAAGAGTCCGGAAAGAAATACCAGGTAAGAAGATAGTCAACGTGCTTGAACTCGGCATAACAATCATCGAGAAAAAGCCACTCTCCGGTGTAACCGTCAACATCTCTTAAGGTTACAGTCGCAGTATGTTGAACTCCGGCAGTTATCCAGTCCCGATTTGTGACATTCTGCATATTAAATTCACCATCGAAGGCGATACTGACAGAAAGTTGATATCCACTGAAGGAAGTCTCGGAGTTTGTTATTGAACAGTAAGCAGAATCGCCTAAGAAAAGAACATGCTGGTAGATATGATGTTGAACGATGTTAACATCGCTTGAATCAAAGGTCGCTTTCCCATGGTTGACCATGAGAATATCACCATCAAGATTAAAATCAGCGTTTTTGACTTCAAGAACTCCGTCATTTAATATTACAATATTGCCCTGATTATAAAAATAACCGGTAACACTTAATGTTTCAGCTGGAGTATCACCAATTACGAGATCTGCCCGCAGCTCTGGCGTATATTCCCATAGCTGCCCTGGACCGGTAGGGATTATATCGTCAAGTATGGTTTCTTGACCCTGGAAAATTTGCTGATTGTAATTGTTCCTGAAAAATTCCATAGCCTCCGAAATTCTGGACTGTTCAGCAAATATAGTGCTAATGAACAACATTAACCACATAGTATTACCTTGTAGTTAATATATTTACATTCTTGATTCTGTCAACGAATTGGTGGAGGTATCTCCGGATCAATCAGGGTTTCGTGTTTCGAGTCAAAAAAAACAAAAAATAAAATCGTGAGAATCTGTGTAATCTCGTGGTTCCTTATTTGATTTTTGACATTGACAAACATTGAAATTCCTTTTACAATTTATTTATGGAAATTTAGGAGGTAAAAATGAAAAAAATAGGTATCGTTGCCGGTCTGGGGCCCGAATCTACAGTAGATTATTACAAAGAGATAATAAAGGCATTTAATACGCAGTATAAAGATCTGGCATATCCGGAAATGGTTATATACAGTGCT
>CAZALG010000097.1:0-7511 GCA_964485935.1 uncultured bacterium
CCCTAATAGGTCGGCTCGGGTCGCTCTGGTTGTATACGAAGACGGAGAGAAAAGATATATTATTTCACCCGATGGTATGAAAGTCGGGGATATTATTCAGGCAGGACCTGGATCTCCTATATCTATAGGTAATTCTCTTCCTCTTTCAGAAATACCTCCAGGTACCTTTATGCATAATATCGAGCTTGAACCTGGTAGAGGTGGAGTGCTTGCGAGGGGTGCCGGTACAGGAGCTCAGATTCTTGCGATAGAAGGAAAGTATGCTCATGTGAGATTGCCTTCGGGAGAAGTAAGGTTGGTACTTTCGAGTTGCAGTGCTACGGTTGGCCGAGTTGGAAATATTTCTCATGATGCTATCTCAGATGGTAAGGCCGGAAGAAGCAGATGGAAAGGCAGAAGACCAAGAGTCCGAGGGGTTGCTATGAATCCGGTTGATCATCCTCTTGGTGGGGGTGAGGGAAGGTCTTCAGGAGGACGACATCCTGTTTCTAGAACGGGCGTTCCGGCTAAAGGGTACAGAACCAGAAATTCCAAGAAACAATCTTCTAAATATATAATTAAAAGAAGAAAAGTGAGAAGGAGAAAGTAGGGTATGGCTGAGAAATATGTAGACGAGAAATTGTTAAGGAAGATAAAAAAATGGAAGGAAGGCGATCCTCCGGTTAGAACCTATAAGCGTGGTTCGACAATTATAGAGGATCTAGTTGGGCATACGATTGATATTCATAACGGAAAAGATTTTATTTCAGTTTATGTAAGACCGGAGATGGTAGGGCACAAACTTGGCGAATTTGCGCCGACACGAAAGTTTATTAGACATGGTGGACAAAAAGAAGCGGTTATAAGTTAGGGTATAATATGGAAGGGAAAGCAGTACAGAAAAATATAAGATTATCACCACGAAAAGGGAGGAGAATCATTCCTCATATTGAAGGAAAGTCTGTTGTTGAGGCGAAGATGCAGCTGGATTTCTTGCCGCATAAGGCAGCTAGAATTCTTAAGAAATGTGTGCATACAGCAGCTAGCAATTGTATTGATAAGGCTGGTGAAATGGATTTAAAAGAAGAAGATTTATATGTTAAATCAGTTAGAATTGATGAAGGGAAGAAGTTAAAAAGGTACAGACCAATGTCTTTTGGGCGTGCCGGGCTTATTAGAAAAAGAATGTCACATATAACAGTAATAGTAGATAAAAAAGGAGAAAAGTAATGGGTCAAAAGACACATCCGATAGGTTTTAGAGTTGGAGTTAATAAGGATTGGAAGTCAAGATGGTTTTTTGGCAAAAAATTCGCGGGGCCTTTAAAAGAAGATATTAATATAAGAAAATACTTGAAGTCTGAATTTAAAGATGCCTGGATATCAAGGATAGAAGTGGAGAGAACCGTTGAGACAGTGAGAGTCATAATTGAAACGGCAAGACCAGGGATGGTAATAGGTAAAGGCGGAGAGGAAGTTAAAAGGATCCGGGCTGAGTTGAACGAAATGCTGGGTAAAAATGTTTATCTTGATATTAAAGAATGTAAAATGCCTGAGTTAGATGCCTCTCTTGTTGCGCAGTCGGTGGTCAGGCAAATAGAGAGGAGAGTTCTGCAGAGAAGAGCAATGAAGAGAGTCGTGGAAGAAGCTATTAAAATGGGAGCGGCTGGCATCAGAGTTCAGTGCTCGGGAAGACTTGGCGGAGCTGAAATAGCCAGAAAAGAATGGTATCTTGAAGGCAGAGTTCCTCTTCATACAATAAAAGCTAATATTGATTATGCCCAGGAAACAGCTCATACCAAATCAGGGACAATAGGTGTCAAGGTTTGGATTAACAGGGATTTTTAATAATTATGTTAATGCCTAAGAGAGTTAAGCATAGAAAAAAACAAAGGGGTAACCTAAAGGGAAAAGCAACTTCGTCAACAAAGTTGGATTTCGGAGATTTTGGAATCAGAGCTATTGAATCAGGCTGGATTTCTGCTCAACAGATAGAAGCAATGCGAGTTACTGTAGCGCACTATCTGAAGAGAGCGGGAAAATTATGGATAAGAATTTTTCCTGATAAGCCCGTTTCCAAAAAACCAGCCGAAACACGTATGGGAAAAGGCAAAGGAGAACCCCTTTATTGGGTGGCACCTTGCCGAAAGGGTCGAGTTATCATAGAATTGGAAGGTGTCTCTGAAGAATTAGCAAAAGAAGCTTTACGAAGAGCAAGTTCAAAACTACCTGTTAAAACCAGGTTTATAAAGAGAGAAGGAGTTTTGTAATGCAAGCAAAAGAACTTCGAGAGATGACTGATGCGGAATTAAATTCGGTAATGCATGATTTAAAAGAAGAATTATTTACCTTGCGTTTTGAAAAAGCCAGGGGAAAAGTTAATAATCCTACGCGCTTCAGACAGTTAAGAAGAGAAATGGCAAGGTTGAAAACAGTTTTTAATGAAAAGGAGAGAAAAAGTGGCTTGGAAGGTGGGTAGAGTTGTATCGGTGGCTCCATCAAAGACAGTGGTAGTTTTGGTGGAGAGGAGAGTTCAGCATCCGGTTTATAAGAAATATATTAGAAAAAGAAAAAAGTTTTATGCACATGATGAAAATGAAGACGCTTCCCTGGGAGATGTGATTCGTATAATCTCCACCCGTCCTCTTTCAAAACTTAAGAGATGGAGAGTTGATGAAATTATTGAAAAGGCAGAGGAAAAGAAGTGATTCAGCAAGAAACAAAATTGAAAATAGTAGATAATACAGGTGGAAAAGAAGCTTCTTGTATAAAGGTTTTAGGAGGATCAGGTAGAAGGTATGCGGCTTTGGGGGATATTATAGTTGTAAGTGTTACTAAAGCTGCGCCCAGATCTTCTGTTGAGAAAGGCACTGTTCATAAAGCGGTTATAGTTCGTACTAAGAAGGAAAAGAAAAGAGAAGATGGCACCGCGGTCAGATTTGATGATAACGCTTGTGTTTTACTCGACGCAAATCAGGAGCCTGTGGGGACCAGAATCTTTGGGCCTGTGGGTGAAGAATTGAGGGATAGGGGATTTATGAGATTGATTTCGCTTGCTGCGGAGGTACAATAGTGAAAATTAAAAAGGGAGATGTAGTTTTAGTGATTTCAGGTAACTACAAAGGGAAAAAAGGAAAAGTTAGAGAAGTGATAACAGAAGATAATAGAGTTGTGGTTGAGGGGATAAACTTGAGAAAAGTTCATACGAAACCCAGAAAAAGCGGTGAACCCGGCGGGATTTTGGAAAAAGAACTTCCTATTTCTATTTCTAATGTCAAATTGGTATGCCCGTCTTGTGGCGAGCCTACACGGGTTGGATTCATGTTTCTTGAGAATAAAAAAAAGGTTCGTTATTGCAAGAAATGTAATGAGATAGCTGATAAGGTATAGAAATGAAAAATAAGCCAAGATTGCAAAGATATTATCAAGAAGAAATAAATAAGGGACTCGTGGAAGAGTACGGAAATTGTATGAAAGTACCTAGATTGCAGAAGATTGTTGTTAATTGCGGTTTAGGTAAATCTGCTAAGGAGCGGGCTGTATTTGAATCTGCTGTTGAAAGTTTAAAGGAAATAACAGGGCAGAAACCCATAACTACCCGTGCCAAAAAGTCGATTTCTTCTTTTTATCTAAGGGAGGGAGATCCCATAGGTTTGAAGGTCACTTTGAGAAGAGAAAGAATGTTTGAATTCCTGGATAGACTTGTAAATGTAGCTATTCCTAGGATTCGTGATTTCAGGGGTCTGAATCCCGATTCTTTTGATGGCAGGGGAAATTATACTCTCGGTATTTCCGAGCAGTTCGTTTTCCCTGAAATTGATTATGATAAAGTTAAAGAGGTGATAGGTATGGATATTACGATAATTACAACAGCCGAAACCGATGAAGAAGCAATGGAATTACTTAAAAGGTTTGGGCTGCCATTTAGAATTAAGAAGGGTGCATAATGGCTAAGAAATCATTAGTTGAGAAAAGTAAGAGGACGCCTAAATACTCTACGCGCAGGGTTAATAGATGTTTTAGATGTGGAAGAAGACGCGCTTATATGCGTGATTTCGGTTTATGTCGTTTATGTTTTAGAGAGCTTGCTCTTAAGGGAGAAATTCCCGGAGTTAAAAAAGCTTCCTGGTAGGAGGTTGTTTTGTTGACAGATCCGATTGCTGATATGATTACGAGAGTTAGAAACGCAGTTTATGCAGGGCACAGACATGTTGAAGTCCCGGCTTCGAATATGGCTAAAGAGATAACAAGAGTGCTTTTAGAGGAAGGCTATATTGGTAATTTTGAGTTTATCGAGGAAGGTAATCAAGGTTTGGTAAGGATTACTCTTAAATATATAAAGGATGAATCGCCAATTCATGAAATTAAGAGAGTTTCCAAGCCTTCAAGAAGAATTTATGTTGGGAAAGACAAGATTCCTCTGGTTAAGAGGGGTTACGGGATTTCTATTCTATCTACATCTAAAGGAATAACAAGCGATGCTGAAGCCAGAGCCGAGGGTGTTGGCGGCGAACTTTTATTGCAAGTGTGGTAAGGAGGATTAATGTCAAGAGTTGGTAAGCAACCAATATCTATTCCCCAGGGTGTAGATATTAAAGTTGAGGATAGAAAAGTTAGAGTTAAAGGGAAGAAAGGAGAATTGGAAACGATTCTTCCGGGGGGAATTAACGTCGAGATAAATGACGGAAAGATTATTGTGTCTGTAGAAAGTGGATTAAAAGATAAAAATGCTTTTTGGGGTCTTTCTCGTTCTCTTTTAAATAATATGGTTATAGGGGTAACAGATGGATTTACTAAGACGCTTGAGATTAGAGGCAGAGAATACCGTATAAATTTGAAAGGGAAGGATCTGGATCTTGACCTTGGATATTCGCATACGATAAAGGTTACTCCCAAAAAGGGTATTACATTTAAGGTAGAAGAGAACAAAATAACTGTTTTGGGTATAGACAAAGCTTTAGTTGGAGAGCAGGCGGCAGAGATTAGAGCCTTACGACCTGCTGAAGTTTACAAAGGTAAAGGAATAAGATATGAAGGTGAATATGTTATCCATAAAGAGGGTAAGAGAGGCTTATAGTGGGTGAGTTCGAAAAAAGTAAAGTTAGAAGATTAAAGAGAAAGATGAGAACGCGAAGTAAGATTTTCGGCACTCCAGCGAGACCCCGTTTGTCCGTTACAAGGACAAATAAACATATATATGCTCAGGTAATTGATGATGTAAAAGAGTACACCTTAGTGCAGGCGAGTACAATGGATAAGGAATTGAGAGAGAAATTAAAAGGAAAAACATTAAAGGAAAGGGCAAAAGAAATTGGTTTGTATTTAGCTGATAGGTGTAAGAAAAATAAAATCGATAAAGTGGCTTTCGACAAAGGTAGATTTTGCTATCATGGTTGTATTAAGAGCCTGGCAGACGGTGCGAGAGAAGGAGGTTTAAAATTTTAAGCGGATTTACAAAGTCACGAATGAAAATTGACCCAAGGGAATATGAACTTGAGGAAAAAGTCGTTAATATAGGTCGTATTTCTAAAGTGGTGAAGGGCGGAAAGAAGTTCCGGTATTCAGCGTGGGTTGTTGTAGGCGACCGACAGGGTATTGTTGGATATGGTCACGGTAAAGCTGATGAAGTTCCTACAGCTATTCAAAAGGCAGTTAAGAGTGCCAGAGGTAGATTGATTAGGGTTCCAATTGTTGGAACCTCAGTGCCTTATTTAATAACTGCTAGATATAAATCAGCCAAAGTCATGATTAAGCCTGCTGCTCCCGGGACCGGCATTATTGCTAATGATAAATTAAGAGCCATATTTGAGCTTGGTGGATACCAGGACGTTCTTACAAAGTGTTTTGGTTCTAATAATCCTTTTAATAATATTATTGCAGCTTATAATGGTTTATTGTCGATGCGAACTCCCGAGGAATTTTCCGAACTCAGAGGCAAATCGATCGAGGAAATTTTAAAGTCAAGAAGGAAAATCGGTGCCGCGAAAGATGCTTCGGATTAAGCAGATAAAAAGTAGTATCGGTGCTAATAAAAGACAAAAAAGAACATTAAAAGCTCTTGGATTAAAGAAAATTGACGATCTCGTTATGCACGAGGACAATGCTGTTATTAGGGGTATGATAAGAAAAGTGTCTCAACTTGTTGAAACGGAGGAAGTTAGTGGGAACTGAACTAAGTAAACTAAGACCACCCAAAGGTAGTCGAAAAAGTAAAAAGAGAGTTGGAAGAGGTCCGGGTTCCGGTATGGGAACTTATTCTACGCGTGGCCTTAAGGGTCAAAATGCGCGGAGTGGAGGCGGAGTTAGAGAAGGTTTTGAAGGGGGGCAGACACCTCTAATAAAGCGAATACCTAAAAGGGGTTTTAATAGAATAAAAAATTACAAGGTATCAGTTATTAATGTAGAAAAGCTTAACAGATTTAAGAACGGAGAAGAAATTACACTCGGGAAATTAAAACAGATTGGTCTTGCGGGGAAAAGAGATAGGGTTAAAATTCTTGGTTACGGTGATATTGATAAAAAGTTAACTGTGCATGCGCATGAATTTTCAAAATCTGCTAAAGAAAAGATTGAAAAAGCGGGAGGAGAGACAGTAAAGGATGTTTGATGCGTTTCGAAATCTCTGGAAAGTTGGAGATATAAGAAAAAGAATTCTTATTACACTGCTTATGCTGGTGATATACCGTTTTGGTAGTCATATCCCGGCTCCGGGAGTTAATATCGCTGTGCTTTCAGCATATTTCGATAAAATGCAAGGTTCGGTGCTAGGGCTTTTTGATATGTTTGTAGGCGGAAACTTAAGCAAGGCCACGGTTTTTGCTCTCGGTATTATGCCTTATATTAGTGCATCAATTATTCTTCAGATTTTAGGATCAACAATTCCCTATTACCAGAGATTATCAAAAGAAGGAGAAGAAGGGAGACGTAAAATGACTCAACACATAAGATACCTTACCGTAGGTATAGCCATTGTTCATTCTACCTCTTTTTCTGTCTTTTTGCAGAATCTTTCTGTTACTGGAATTCCAGTTTTACCTAACCCGACTCTTTTTGTTAAATTTTCAATAATTGTTACAATGACGGCAGGGACTATTTTCCTTATGTGGCTTGGAGAATTAATAACTGAAAATGGTATAGGTAACGGTGTTTCACTTCTTATTATGATGAGTATTGTTTCGAGAATACCGTCACAGTTAGGTCAATTCATAAGGATGTGGAAAGCAGGAGCTGTGAGTTGGGTTCTTACTTTAGGCTTTACCGCGTTAGCCGTTTTGGTTGTCGCCGCAGTGGTTCTCGTTACACAGGCACAGAGAAGGATACCCGTTCAGTATGCAAAAAGAGTTAAAGGTAGAAAGGTTTACGGGGGGCAATCAACGCATTTGCCGCTCAATGTTAATACCGCCGGGGTTATTCCGATAATATTTGCCCAATCAGCCCTGATGATTGTTCCGACCTTTGCAGGATTCTTTAAGGGTAAAGCTTGGGCAGATTGGATAGTTAATGTTTTGTCTCCGAGTGGATTCCTGTATAATG
>CAZALG010000098.1:0-7488 GCA_964485935.1 uncultured bacterium
TTTTAATAGGGGAGAATTAGGTTATTGGATAGGAAGAGAGTATTGGAATCAAGGTTATTGTACGGAAGCGGCCAGAGCTGTTCTTGAATACGGCTTTAACCAATTGTTCTTGCATAAAATTACTTCATCTCGTTTTTCCAGAAATCCTTCATCGGGAAAAGTAATGTGTAAGATAGGAATGAAAAAAGAGGGTTTTCTAAAAAAGCATGTTGCTAAGAGGAATAATTATGAGGACCTCGTAGTTTACGGTATTCTTAGAAAAGAGTGGGGAGAGGGAATAAGTTGAATCGTAAGATTAAATCGAATTATCCAGACCAATTGAAATTTTTTCCTGTTATTTCTTTTTTGTTTTTGTTTTCTTGTATTAATATAGGTGTTGCCGATACGGGTGTGCCTTATCGTAATACTGGTGGAGTCAGGATGGAAGGGAATACTATCTATAGATACCTATTGTACTTACCAAAGAATTATAGTAGGCAATCTTCCCGTAGGTATCCTCTTTTAATATATCTGCACGGGAAATCTTGCCGAGGCTATAATCTGGAAAAATTGAAGAAATACGGGCCACCTTATCTTGTAAGTGAAGGTTGGAATTT
Organism: uncultured bacterium; assembly: GCA_964485935.1. Classification (GTDB taxonomy): domain Bacteria; phylum Hydrothermota; class UBA3072; order UBA3072; family UBA3072; genus JAFGHJ01. The sequence continues at coordinate 597 of CAZALG010000098.1, forward strand.
TCCTTTTATTATTGTATCTCCGCAGTGCCCTCCAGATAGAATTTGGAATACGGATGATTGGTTCCCTGCTTTATACAAGAGTTTATCAGGTAAGTACCGAATCGATCGGAGTAGAATTTATCTAACTGGGATGAGTATGGGTGGTTCCGGAGTTTGGGCGTTGGCTATAAAACACCCGGAATATTTTGCGGCAGCGATCCCTCTGTGTGGGGGATGGAGAACAAAAAATGTTGCGGCAATGAAACATATGCCTGTTTGGGCATTTCATGGGGCAGATGATAAAATTGTAGCCCCGATAGAGACAGAGAAAATGGTTGATGCTTTGAGGAAGGCAGGCGGGAGAGTAAGATATTCCAAGCTTAAAGGGAAAGGCCATTCCATTCACAAGGTCTACGAGTACAAAGAAATTTATGAATGGTTGTTGAAATACAAGAAGTAATTTTAGGACAAGAACCGCTTACGGCTAACCGCTGAAAAAAGTGTGCGCATGTAAGACATGATTTGCTACATGTGCAAAAAATGTTTTTGGGATAGGATTTTAAACAACAAGAACTTTTTTACTCTCTGTGTGTTTGTTTTTTCTCTGTGTACTCTGTGGTAAAAAAAATTATTTAATTTTTCGCGCAATTAGTTTATTTAATGGTTTTTTTGTTAACCCAAAACCAGATCGATAGCTTGCTTCAAGGCGTCCATCTTAAATGGTTTTTTTATGAGGGCGTTGATCCCAGATCTCCTAATTTTCCCTTCGTCCGGAATTATGCTGCCGGAAACCAAAATACTTTTTATATTAGGTTGTACCTCTTTTACCTTCTTTATTAAAGTTATCCCAGTGTTTTTGTTCGATGAGTAATCTGTAATAATCAGGTCGAAATTTTTCGCTAAACACAAGCTTAAAACGTCTTTCTCTAAATAAGATACAGAAACCTCGAAATATTCTTCAAGGGAATGCCCTAACTTTTGCGTATTTTCTAAATTATCGCCAGCGATCAATATTTTTTTCAAATCCTTATTCCTCCTCAAGGCTAACAATCATAGCGAGTATAATTATAGTGTGTTTTGCCTTGTTTGTCAAGGCGAGATTTTTGGGTGTGGCGAAAGAAATTTTGCAAAAGCTATTTATAGTATGTGGATTTTTTTATATTTTTTCTATATATTCTTCAAATGAAAAAAAGAGAAATCTTAGTAAAATTCGGAAAGAAGGTAAGGGAAGAGAGAAAAAAGTTGGGTTATTCGCAGGAAGTTCTTGCGGAGAAAGCCGGGGTCCATCGTACTTATATAGGTATGATAGAACGGGGCGAGAAGAATATAACTCTCGCGAACATCCAGCGAGTCTCTAAAGCCTTAAAAATAAAAATTTCGAAGTTGACGGAAGGGTTGTAGATTCAAAGATCTGCAACGCCGTGTTTGCTGTATAGTGCGTCGTGTGGCGCAAATTTTTTGGTTTTTTTTGATAAATTCCAAATCTAGAAAATATATAGTCCTTCCTATCTGCGATTACTTTTAAAATTCTTTATGCTTTCCGTGTAAGTATTGGTCGGAAAAACTATCTTGCGATAAGTAAAACCCCCAAAATAATTAATAAAATACCGCCGACTTTTGAAATTGTCATAGTCTCGTTTAGAAATAAAACCCCTATAATTGCTGCCCAGATAAAGGTGGTAGCATAAACAGGATATACTACAGTTAGTTCTCCTCCGAGTTTGAAGGCAAATACAAATAGAAACATCACTGTACAGTATAAAATTACAGCTATGATTATTTTGAAATTAAATATCCAGGAAATAAAATTTGTAGATACTGTTTTTGATCCGATTTTGAATAAATATTGTCCTATGGCGCCTAAAATAGCGGCTAAAAGGTAAAAAAGTATTGCTTGAACATTTGGACGCATTTCTTCCTCCTTTGTTTTTAATATTTTACAAAAAAAGATTTAATCTGTCAAGCGTTTGATGACTCAATGTTTTTTAAGTACAATTAGAATTAGGGGTACAGATAAAAGAAGGTTGACATAAAGCCTGAAAACTCGTAAAATTATTGAGATAAAGGTAAACGCAAATGGGATTAACAAAAAAGGAATTGTTTGCATACTCTGATGAAATCGGTCTTGACCTTATCGGTATTACTACTGCCGATCCGTTTGACAGATTTTTGAGAGAAATTGATTTGCGAAAGGAGCACTACATGGAGCGTTATTCGAACAGAATTGATTCCTGGAAGAAATTTGCAAAACCTAGAGATATTTTGCCAGGGGCGAAGAGTGTAATTGTAATGGGGTTCTATTATCTGACAGATGATAACCCAGAATTGTCGGAACCCACAGGTGTTGTCGGCAGGATTGTGAGTTATGGCCATCTTGGAATACTTAAAAGCGCCAGGATGATGCGCGAGTTTTTGCAAAAAAAGGGGTATAACGCTATATTAGGAGCAAACAGAAAGGAAGCAGCAGTTCGAGCCGGGCTTGGAACTATAGGTAAGAATAATCTTATCCTAAACGAAAAGTATGGTAGTTGGGTCGCATACCAATCTATTGTAACAGATGCGGAAATAGAACCTGATGAGCCTTTTTCTGAAGATTTGTGCAAGAATTGTGACTTGTGTTTGCGGGCTTGCCCGACAGCTGCTCTATATGAGCCAAGGAGAATTGACCCTAGACGCTGTATCTCTTATCTTTTAACTTTAAAACACATAGCAAAAGAAACATTGCAAATGATTGATAATCGTCTACTCGCCTGTGATGTTTGCCTAGAAGTTTGTCCTAAAAACAAGGGACTTATTCCTAAGAAGAATATAGAATCTTTGTTTCCCGATAACATAGGAATTTATTTTTCATTAAAGCGTCTTTTTGATCTTACTGAGAAATCTTTTCAGAAAGAATTGATTGCCCACATAGGGGAAAAACTTGTAGGCAAGAGTCGGCTTGCCAGGTTACTGCGAAACAGTCTGATAAGAAAGTTAGTTAAGCCGGTCATTAAGACTTTTATGAAGGGGAAAGAAACGGTTCCGGAGACTTTTACGCATGCTAGCGGGAATCTTATGATATATAAACGCAACGCCTTGATAGCGGTAGGGAATATGAGGGATAAGACTTTAGTTGATGATGTGAACAGATTTATCGGCCATCCATACCTTGGAGAATATGCAAGGTGGTCGGCAGAAAGGATAAAACAATGATAGATAACCTTCAAATACTGAAACAGACTATCTTTATATATATTTTTGTTTTCGGGATTGCCAGTTTGCTCACGGTAATTTTCAGGAAAACCAGCTGGGGCAGAAATATGACCGTGGCAATTCTAATATGGTTTGTAATATTTGTACTTTTTGTTTTCGGCGCTTATGCAGGTTGGATATCTTTTACACTACTGGTATTGTTAATTGCTTACGGTGGGGTACGCGAGTTCTATGTGCTCAACAAAGTTTATAGTAAAGTAACGCTGGTTGTGTCGATTTTTTTCCTTTTGCTTATGGCGTGGGCGATTAGAATTGAGAATACTCTGCTTTTCCTTATTGCGCCGGGTTTGACGGTATTTGTTCTTTTTCCTGTCCAGCTCATCCGTGGTTCGTATAAGGATGTTATTCGGAAGGTTTCATTACAGATGCTTGGAATTATATATTGGGGATGGCTGCCGATCCACTTTCTTTTGATGCAAAAGCTCGAGGGGGGTTATGGTGCAATAGTAGTACTATGTACAATGATTGCGTTAAATGATAATTCGGCCTACTACGTTGGAAAACTTCTTGGTAAGAAAAGTAAAAAGTTGGCTCCTAAGATAAGTCCAAATAAAACATGGGTCGGATTTCTAGGTGGATTTACTGCTACTGTTTTATCTGCTGTGGCTTTTCGCTATGCCCTGCCTCATTTTTCAATATTGCAGAGGTTGGCATTGGGGTTGATTACTGCGTGCGCTATACCTATAGGTGATTTAATTGAATCTGCGATGAAAAGGGATCTTGGGGTTAAGGATTCCGGGTTTCTTATCCCCGGTCATGGCGGAGTTATGGATCGGTTCGATTCCTGGGTATTTACAGTACCAATTGTTTACTATTTTTTGCTTTTTTTATCGAAATTCCAGGGGTAGCCGGAAATGATTATCGACGGGCATCACCATATAGAGAAGGATTATAATCATATTCTGAGACGAATGGATGAATTAAAAATTGATAAAACCGTTCTAATCGGCATAGGAGTAAGTGACTTGTCCGTTGTAACAGTAACAAATTCCCTTTTTATTAACAATCATTTTCTTTTAAAAACTGTAGGTGTTTTAAAAGCGAGAAAGCTTGTTCATTCTCGTAGACTTCAAGAGGCGTTATTGGGAGATTCCATGAACGATAAGGTTCTGAAAGCAATCAAGGAAAAGCCTAACCGTTTTGAAGGCTTTGCCTTTGTGAATCCCGAATCGGAACGGGCATGTGATGAGATTGAATTTTGTTTGAAGGAGGGTATGAAAGGAATAAAACTTGCATTACTTCAGTATCCAACGGATCTGTCCGGGCCTAAAATGGCCGAAATATGCGAAATAGCGGAGGATAGGAACGCCCCTATTTTTTTCCATCAAGGGCTTACCCCTGAGTCATCTGATGCTGGCAAAATGGTAAAGAATTTCAAAAATGTTACTTTTATTGTCGCTCATGCGGGAGTTCAGTATTTTTACAATGCTGTGGATTTGGCTATGAATTACGACAATGTCTTTGTTGATACTTCGAGTTATATTGTAACTTTTCGGAAATTAGAGCATCTTTGCAGGAAAATCGGAGCAAAGAAACTTATTTTCGGAACAGATGTCCCTGTTATGTCTAATGACCCCGTCGAAGGGCTGGAGAAAATTAAAAGATTATCAATTTCTGAAAGTGATAAAGAGTTAATTTTGGGTAAGAATTTATGGGAAATACTGGAAAGGAGCAAAAAATGAATGGTCAAAATAAAAATGTTAGGAGGGAAATTAGTAGTAGAAAAACGAGCTGGGCAAGGCGTACCGCCGCTTTCCTCGCGCGAGCCGGGGTAAAACCAAATACTATTTCAGTGCTGAGCATTTTTTTTGCCGTGGGGAGCGGTGGGTGTCTCGTTCTTTCTACTAATGCCGGAGAAACACAGAAGATAATACTTTTTCTGGTTTCTGCTGTTCTGATTCAGTTCAGATTGTTATGCAATCTTTTCGACGGTATGGTGGCGATTGAATGGGGATTAAAGACAAAATCCGGAGAAATATTTAATGATCTCCCCGATAGGATTTCCGATCCTATGATACTTGTTGGCGCCGGTTACGCTGTTTCGCACGTGCGTTTTGGGGTTGAACTTGGTTGGTTAGCCGGTATTCTGGCGGTGCTTACCGCCTATGTTCGTGTGTTAGCCGGGAGTGTTGGAGCAAGTGAGTCTTTTGCGGGGCCGATGGCTAAGCAGCATCGCATGGCGGTTGTGACCATTGCCTTAGTTGTTGCTGCTGTAGGCGTTAAAGGAGGGTGGTTCGAATATTCAATAATGATAGCGTTATCTGTTGTTGTTCTTGGTTCTGTGATTACCTTGGTTCGGCGTGCTGTAGTTGCTGTTCGTGAGCTGGAATCGAGTTGAGCGACCGAAGGCCACAGATAGGCGACGGGAATATGTATAGGTTGACAAATAATTGCGCTTAAATATAATTTTTATATGGTTTTATATAGTTTTGGTAAGGATTTTCAATAATGGATGATTTAAACAATGTAATATTGCTTATAATTTCAATCATAATGGTTTGTTTTCTCATGCTTTTGCTCATGATTACTGTTACCAGGCGCGGCGATAAAAAGTTTCTTAAGTCAATGTGGGTCAACTATTTTTCCTGGTTTTTTATAATACCTCCCATAATTTTTCCCTTATTGTATAGCAGATTGTTTTTTGTTGTGGTTTTTCATGTTATATCTCTGTTATGTTTACGTGAATTTTCACGTATTACAGGATTATGGCATGATAAAAAATATACAATAGTTTGTTATGTTGCGCTTTGCATTATATATTGGCCTGTCTATCTGGGGAAATCGGCATATGGAGCTTTCCAGGCATTCCCTATCTTTGCAATTACAGCGGTTCTTCTTATTCCTGTAATGAGAGACGAATATATGCATATGGTTCAGAAAACGAGTTTAGGGATGTTGGGAGTGGCATACTTTGGCTGGTTTCTTGCGCATGTGCCTTTCCTGCGAAATTCAAATAATGGCGTAGAACTTGTTTTTTTTCTTGTTTTGCTGGCTGCGGTGAACAATGCTTCCGGATATCTGGGAGGAGCTTTGTTGGGAAAACGCAAACTTGCTCTGCATCTTAGACCGGACAGAACAATTGAGGGTGCTCTGGTGGGGCTTATTGTAACAATTGGTATATCTTTTGGTATAAAGTTCCTGATTCCTTTTGTTTCTGTAATTCACCTCGTTCTTGCAGCCGCTATCATCTCGGTAGGTGGTACTGCGGGAGATTTAGTGATTTCCTTTATTAAAAGAGATATTGGAATAAAAAGCGCAGGGGAATCTATTCCAGTATACGGGGGGATTTTGGATAGATTTGACAGTCTTGTGTTTACTGCTCCTCTGTTTTTTCACTTCATAAACAATTTTTATGGAATCATACACTGAGAATGGCTGGTGGGAGTATGAACCTCCTCCTTCTGTTTACGATATGGTTCAAAATAACTTTCTTACAAGGTTTTTTAGATCGTGGATGCACATATTCCTAAGGTTATATTTAAAGCATTTTTATTCCCTTACTTTTTATAAAAACGAAATTCTAAATACTGAAGCTCCCTTTTTTCTAATTTCTAATCACGCCAGCCATTTTGACACTTTTGTTCTGTTCTCTGCTTTTCCTATGAATAAAATTAATTTTGTGCGTTCAATCGCTGCTAAGGATTATTTCTTTTCCAATACG
>CAZALG010000099.1:0-7481 GCA_964485935.1 uncultured bacterium
GGAACCTATATGGCAGGGAATGTTTTTAAAGTTTAAACGTCCCGTAGCCCTCACTAAAAACATTGTAATGATTAAGCCAAAAGAACCTTCCTGGAGAGCTTTTTTTAATATCAGCACGGAGGAGCTTTTTGTAATGCCCGAGCACATAATAGGAAGAATCAAACCGTTTGATTATATGGAGGATTACAATAATAAGATGATGGTTGGTTCGGGTCCATATGTTTTTGAAAAAGCCAGCCCGAATGAATTTATAATTTTGAAAAGAGATCCCTCCTGGTGGGAGAAGGATTTACCTATAAATAAAAACCTTTTCAACTTTGAGAAAGTTCGTTTCCTTTTTTATACCGAAGAAACAGTTATGGGTGAAAAGTTTAAAAAGGGGGATGTGGATGTTATCCTTGTCGAAAGACCGCTTATTAAAAAATGGGTAGAAGAATATACTCCAGAAAAAATGATAGAAATCAAATACAATCATATTATAAAGCAGAGAGTTTATATCAATATGCCTTATGTAAACGGATTTTATTTTAATATGAGAGAAGAGCCGTTTAACGATATAAGAGTAAGAAAAGCTTTATTTTTACTTTTCAACAGAAAGCTTATGCTAGAGAAGTTTTACTATAATGAATTTAAATATATGGATTCGTATTTTGCCGGACTTCCTTATGAGAATGAAAACAACCCGAAAATCAGGTACGATCAGCAGGAAGCTATAAAATTGTTAGAAGAAGCCGGGTATTCTCAGAAAAATCTAAACGATGACGGGTATATCATTAAAGACGGAAAAATCTTTGAAATTACCCTTAACATTTACCGAACCGACGATACTCGAATAGAAACTTTACTTCAGGAAGATTTAAAAAAAGTCGGGGTTAAGCTCAATTTAAAAAGAGTCACATGGGCTACAGCCTTAAAAGCTCTCGACGATTTTAATTTTAAGATGATAGGTCTTCGATTCACTATCGAAATATTTCCAAATCCCGAACTTGCATACCACTCAAAATTTGCTGATAAGAAAGGCTCTTTTAATATCTGGGGGTTGAGGGATAAAAAAGTTGATGAACTCCTGGACTGCTATTACCAGGAATATGATTTGTCGAAAAGGATAAAAATACTTCAGCATCTTGATTCGATACTTGTTCGCAAATATATGACAGCTCTTTTGTGGTATGAAGATAATATGAAAATATTATACTGGAATAAATTCGGGATGCCTGAATTCGGACTCTCGCAGACCGATTATAACGGTCTCATAAACTATGAACCTTACTGGCCGATAATAGCTTTCTGGTGGAGAGATAAAGAACTTGAGTCGAACTTGGAGAAAGCAAAAGGTACGGAAACAATGCTCAAACCAAGACCTTATGAACTTAAAACATGGGAAAAACTAAAAGATAGGCACGGGTAATGGTCAACTATTTTATCCGCCGACTTTTAATGATAATCCCGACATTTTTAGGTGTTACCTTTATTGTTTTCACAATCACCAGGTTTGCTCCCGGCGGACCTGTGGAGATGGCAATCCTCAGGTATAAACAAATGCAGATGGAAGGAGGCGGCGGTGCAATGGGAGCCCATGGCACAGCAATATCCGAGGAAATGGTAGAAAAATTAAAAAAAATATACGGTTTTGATAAACCTTTCTATATTGCGTATTTACTCTGGCTCGGGGATGTTGTCAGGTTCGATTTGGGAGAATCCTATACTTATTCAAAGCCTGTCTGGGAGGTGATAAAAGCCCGATTTCCGATTTCTCTTCGGTTCGGAGTTGCGGGATTTTTGCTGGCATACCTGGTTTGCATCCCCTTGGGAGTTTTAAAAGCTATTAAACATGGTTCTACTTTTGACTTTACGAGTTCTGCTGTGGTTTTTATCGGTTATGCTATTCCGGGATGGGTGGCGGGAATCGTCCTTCTTGTCCTTTTAGGAGGTGGTTCGTTTTTAAATATATTTCCTCTGGGAGGAATTCATTCTATGGATTATGAAACCCTATCTTTATTTGGTAAATTCTGGGATAATATCTATCATATGATTTTACCGGTTTTTTGTTATACGCTCGGCTCTTTTGCGTCTCTTACCATTTTAATGAAGAATTCCCTTATTGAAAACCTCGGTAAAGATTACGTCAGGACGGCTTTTGCAAAAGGTTTATCCGAGGAAACAGTTATTTTTAAACACACACTTCGTAATTCTTTAATTCCCATAGCAACAGGTCTCGGGAGTGTTTTTTTCATTGTTATATCCGGTTCTTTATTAATCGAAAAAGTTTTTAACATCCATGGATTCGGACTTCTCGGGTACAACTCTATTCTCGATAGAGATTATCCCGTTATGCTGGGAATTCTTGTATTTTCTTCCATTCTCTATATGCTCGGAAACATATTCTCGGATTTTCTTTACTGTGTAATTGACCCACGAATAAGACTGGACTGAGGCAAAGGTGAATAAAGTACGAAAATCTTTTCTTTCTCCATTATTTATTAAAAGAATAAAAAAATTCAAGAGTTTTAAAAGAGGATATTATTCGCTTTTAATTATCGGTATAGCTTATTTACTGTCTTTTTTTGCAGAATTCATCATAAATGGCAATGCTCTGCTTGTTAATTTTGACGGGAAAAAATTCATAACTCTTTACAGTGATGTTTCTTTTAAAAAATATATTTTTTCAAAAGCGATTAAAACAAAAGAAGACTATTATGAATATCGATCTTCACTCGGGAGTGATACTGTAAACCTTAGCGACGAAAAACTTATTTACTTAAAATCCGAATATGAGCTTTACGATAGGATAAAAAAAGACTTTGACAATCATAGCGTTTTAAGAAATATATTCGACGAACAAAAACGCGGAGACTGGGTGCTACTTGCTCCCTATCCCTATGGGCCAAACGAGAATTTGCTGGACGAACTCGGAGACAGGAATCCACCGACGGGGCCTGACGGGAAAAACTTTCTGGGAACCGATGATAGGGGAAGAGACGTTTTCGCGAGACTTGTTTATGGTTTTCGCATTTATATGACCTTTTCTTTACTTTTAACTCTGGCAAGTTATGCAATAGGAATATTATTTGGAGCCATTCTCGGATATTATGGAGGGAAAGTAGATTTTTTGGGCCTTCGGTTTATAGAAATATGGGCTTCGATTCCTTTTCTCTTCACGGTAATGGTTATCTCCTCGATAATGATTCCAAATTTTACAATTTTGATTGTAATTCTCTCGTTGTTTTACTGGATAGCTATGGCAAGATATATAAGGGCTGAATTTTTGCGTGAGAAATCTAACGATTACGTGCAGGCCGCTATGGCTGTGGGCGTAAGTGACAGAAGAATAATTCTCTTTCATATTCTTCCAAATTCCTTAACACCTGTTATTTCTTTTCTGCCATTTACTATTATTTCCGGAATAGCCGTACTTGCATCGCTTGACTTTTTGGGATTTGGATTGCCTGAACCAACACCAAGCTGGGGCCAACTCTTATCCCAGGGTATTTCCAATTTAAGTTCCTGGTGGCTAACTTTCTCTCCCATGGCGGCTATGTTTGTAACCTTAATACTAATCGCTTTCATCGGCGAAGCGGTTAGAGAAGCTCTTGATCCGAAAGTTTATTCGAGGATGAAATAATTAAAATATGGGAAAGAAACAAAAAGAATTATTGAAAGTTGAAAATCTGAAAACTCACTTTATGATTGAAGAACAAAAGGCGAAGGCAGTAGATGGTCTGGATTTTAGCGTTCTTAAAGGTGAATTTTTCGGAATAGTAGGAGAATCGGGCTGCGGTAAATCAGTTACGGCTTTATCTGTTTTGCGTCTCATTCCGGATCCTCCGGGGAAGATTTCAAACGGTAAGGTCTTTTTTCGAGATCGAAATTTGTTAGAACTTGACTGGGAAGAGATGAGAAAAATACGCGGTAACGAAATATCGATGATTTTTCAAGAACCGATGACATCCTTAAATCCTGTCTTCACCATCGGGGTTCAAATAATGGAACCTTTGATGATACACAGAAATATGGGTAAAAAAGAAGCAAGAGAAACTGCGATAAAGATGCTTCAAAGAGTAGGCATTTCTTCTCCCGAACGGAGGGTAGATGATTATCCGCACCAATTCTCCGGAGGGATGAGACAGAGGGCAATGATAGCGATTGCTCTTTCCTGCGACCCGGGTCTTTTGATAGCTGATGAACCTACAACAGCTCTCGACGTCACCATACAGGCTCAAATTCTGGAGCTAATGACAGAAATAAAGAACAAAAGAAAAGAATCCGCGATTATTCTAATAACTCATGATCTGGCTGTTATAGCAGAAACCTGCGATAGAGTTATGGTTATGTACTGCGGAAAAATACAGGAAGTCGCGAGCACGATTAATTTATTTGAAAACCCTCTTCATCCTTATACGAAAGGCCTGATGGAGTCTATTCCATCATTAACGAAGAAGAAAAAAAGATTAATTACGATTCCGGGAAATGTTCCCGGAATCTTAAATTTCCCGCCGGGCTGCCCCTTTCATCCGCGCTGCAGTTACAGAATGCCTGTCTGCGAAAAGGTCGTTCCCGAATTACTGGAAGTCGAAAAAGACCACCTGGTGCGATGTCATCTTTATAACGGTGAAGGCAAAAATCAATGACAGAATTCAAAAAGAAAGGATTAAACTTGTTGGAAGAAAAAGAAAAACTTATCAGGGTAAACGGTAAAGAGAAAAAAGATCTCCTCGAAATCAAAGATTTAAGAACTTACTTCCCGGTTTTAGGAGGTGTCTTCAGAAAAGTTATAGGATACGTTAAAGCGGTCGACGGCGTAAGCTTTTCTATAAACAAAGGAGAAGTTTTCGGCCTCGTCGGTGAAACCGGATGCGGGAAGTCAACAATAGGAAAAACACTCGTTAGAATACTCGATCCCACTTCCGGAGACATATTCTATTATGATGAAGCTGAGCTAAAAAACGCCAAAGAACAGAGAGTAAAGATCGATCTTGCAAAATTGAACAGAAAAGAACTTATGCCCTACCGTTCTAAAGTCCAAATGATATTCCAGGACCCCTATTCCTCGCTTAACCCTAGATTTACCGTAGGAGACATAGTAGAAGAACCCCTAACTGTTCAGAGAGGAAAAAGAAAGGAAAACAAGGAGGTAGTTAAAGATCTTCTAAAAAAAGTGGGTATGAGCGAAGAATACATTTACAGATATCCCCATGAGTTCTCAGGAGGACAAAGACAGCGTATAGGAATCGCGCGCGCTTTATCTACAAATCCGGAGCTTATAATTGCGGATGAACCTGTCTCCGCACTTGACGTTTCTGTTCAGGCTCAAGTTATAAATTTAATGCAGGACTTACAGGATGAATTCAAAGTAACTTATATTTTTATCTCCCATGACTTGTCGGTTGTAAAACATATCGCTCACCGGATTGCCGTAATGTATCTGGGTTTTATTATGGAAATGGGACCGGCGGAACAAATTTACAAAAATCCTCAAAATCCCTATACAAAAGTCCTGTTATCGGCGGTACCCAAAGGAAATCCAAGAAAAAAAGTAAAAAAACACCCACTCAGGGGAGAAGTACCTTCTTCTCTAAACAAACCGAGCGGCTGCGCATTTAATCCCCGCTGCCCTATTGCTAAGGATATTTGTAAAAGAGAAGACCCCGTGTTCGAGGAAAAAGAGAAGGGGGTCTTCGTTAAATGCCATTTCTCGGGGGAATATTAACTTTTACCATTTCAATGATTTCTATAGGTCTTTAAATAATTATCAAAATAAGATAAAATTTGTTAAGCCCTCAGATATAAATTAAATATCAAAAATTAAAAAGCAAAATGACAAATGAAAATGTAAAATTATCCCACCACCCATAAATACAAAAACTTTTTGTTGGTTCGTGTTTTTTTGTTTTTTCAACTAATTTTTGAATTTTGTTTTGTATTTTTCCATTTTCGCGGCGTTGTTTCACTGCGTCTAATGATTTCTCTACGATAAGAGTATTCTTTCCACGGAACTGCTTCACTTCTGAAGCGTCTTTAATAATAGAGAAAAATGCACCGGAGGTGAAAATGATTAAAAAATGGATTTTGGCGATATTAACTTTAGTCTTTATTTTATTTTGCTCAAAAGCAGAGAAGGTAATTGATACTGCCAAAGAAAAAGAGAAGAATACAAGTAGTGAAAAAGAGGTAAATATGGGGAAAATAGTAAAATCAGAAGAAGAATGGAAAAAAGAGCTTCCTGCCGATGTATGTTATATTATGAGAGAAAAAGGGACGGAAAGACCTTTTACAGGTAAGTATTATAAATATAAAGAAAAAGGAACTTACGTCTGTGCAGCCTGCGGGAATGAACTTTTCAGTTCGGATTCAAAATTCGAATCGGGAACGGGCTGGCCAAGTTTTTATGAGGCAGTTGAAAAAGGTAAAATAGAAACAAAACCTGACTCGACAGGAGGAATGATTAGGACAGAAGTTCTTTGCGCGAGATGTGGAGGGCATTTGGGCCACGTTTTTGACGACGGCCCTGCCCCAACAGGAAGAAGATTCTGCATAAATTCAAAAGCGCTGGATTTTAAGAAGGAATAAAAAAGGCAGGGTTAAACCCTGCCTTTTTTTAAAGCTATACTGTTATATCTATTTAATCAAAGTAATTTTTGTAACTTTACTTCTCTTATCGTTTGCTTTCAAAACACAGAAGTACATACCGCTTGAAACAGGTTTTCCCGAGTCATCTTTCCCATCCCAAACAGTGGAGTTTTTCCCCGCAGGAACCTGACCGCTTACGAGATTAATAATGTGATTACCGAGAAGGTCATACACATCCAGGGATATATTCTGCTGCGTCGGTAGGATGTATTCTATGGATGTGCGGCTGCTGAATACGGATGGGGTGGCGTCAAGAATAGATACCTCTTTTCCACTGGGAGCGTTCTCTTCGACACCGGGTTCCGGCCAATGATTTATATCAAACCAGGCTCCCATGGTAGGATAATCCACATACACCATTCCGTAACATTCTGTTGCTATGCGTTCAATTGCGGGTTTAACCTGAGGTTTTACCAAATCATCGGTAAAATGTACCGTATCGCTCCATGCCCCGGCAGGATAGTCCCTATATCTATAAAGACCATAATTGTAGCACGTTATAACAGTTCCAAACCCATCTCCCTTCCTCGCTGTAATGGCACTTACACCCCATGTAGTGGCATTTGGACCAAATAATGTTCCTTCGTAAGACCAGCTATTCCCTCCGTCATAAGAAGCGCAACTTCTAATATAAAAAGCAAATTCTCCGCCACTATAGGGATATAGAACCATAACAGTATCTCTGTATGCGCCTATAGAGGTTACAGACATACCGCCTATAGAATAAGATACATCAGTGAGAGGGCCATAGGAGTTCCAGATAGCTCCCACCGATCCTATATAAACGCTGTCATTAGTGCCAATATAAGAACACCATACATACTCACTTGAATGTCCTTCATTACAGCACGCGT
>CAZALG010000100.1:0-7470 GCA_964485935.1 uncultured bacterium
TCCACCCCCTGAATAATCAAGACTTTTTCTCATTATAAACGTGAGATTAATTTTGGGCTGTGGGATGGGCTTTAAACAACAATACATTTTCCTCTGTGTGTTTTTTTGCTTCTCTGTGGACTCTGTGGTAAAAAATGGAAGGGGGGTCTAATTTTTTCCTTGACAAAAAATTATCTATGTATATAATGGGGAAAATACCAGGCAAGTAAGGTTAAACATTACCACATTTTAAGGTTTAGGATTATCGAGGGGGTAATTTTGAAAATTGTATTACGGAAACAATTTAGTTGAGCTTTTTACTTAAAAGAGTCTATCTTGATAGAATCATTAATTCCAGATAACATATATTGCTTTGTCAATTGTTTCACATTTCAATCTTCGATTGAAAATCGTATTGCAACACTTAAAAAAGGAGGCTTTAATGAAAAGTACCGGAAAGGGAAATAATTTGTTACCCAGGTGGCTTGTACTGATTATTTTATCTTTATTGATTTTTAATCTCAATACGAAAGCAGCAGTTACAGGAAAGATCGCCGGCGTTGTTTTTGATGCTGAAACAGGTGAACCTCTACCTGGTGCCAATGTTTTGATTGAAGGGACTCCTCTGGGGTCGGCAACAGATGCAAATGGATATTTCGTCATCATCAAGGTATCCCCGGATATCTATAACGTCCAGGCGCGAATGATGGGGTACGAAAGCGTGACGAAGACCGGAGTGGAGGTAACAGCGGATCACACGACCCGGATGAGATTTGAACTGAAATCCACTGTTGTCCCGGGAGCAGGTGTTACTGTAAGGGCTGAAGCGGAATTAATAAAAATGGATCTTTCTGCTTCTTCGATTTCCGTAAAAGGTGAAGAAATAAAAGCTATTCCTTTTGTGTCTAAAATCGGAGATTTTATTAACCAGCAGGCGGGTGTACAGAGATGGCAGGTCCGAGGCGGAAGTATAGATGAGAGTTCCTTTATGGCTGATGGACTAAGTTTAGTGGATAACAGAACAAATGAACCTTTATTACTTCCAAATATCAGCATGATTAAAGAGCTTAATATAATAAAAGGAGGTTTTAACGCAGAATATGATAATGCTCGTTCCGGTGTTATAAATATTATCACTAAAGACCCGCCCAAAGAGGGATACAGTGGTTCTGTGACATTCGAATACACCCCGCCGCATTATAAACATTTTGGCGCTTCCCTTTATGACCCTGAGAACTATTATCTTAGATCATTCCTATCTGAAGGGGATGTTACCGGAGACGGAATTCCTGATAGCATTTGCTGGAAAGGAAGAAGCGTATTGCCAGATAGTATTCGGAAAACGTGGAAAGATTTCAACGGATGGGAACGGTGGGCGAGGAGAAATGAGCCTTATACCCCTGAGCAGGGAAGAGCTCTATTTATGTGGCAGCACAGAGTGGAAGGCTCGGATTCTTTAGCGCCTTCCAATTATACGGGTCAGCCAAGAGAAAATCCGTACGGAGATACCCCGGACTGGAATGTAGATGTCGGTTTTGGAGGACCACTCCCTGTAATTGGTGACTTTCTAGGGGATTTAGGTTTTTACATCTCCTACAGAGAAAGCAGAGAAGCCTGGGCACTGCCTATTAGTGATTTTAGCGATTATTATATTGAGAAAAATGCATTTGTAAAACTTACTTCTCACCCTACAAAATCCATAAAGTTCAATTTTGAATTTATGTCCGGAGAACAAAACTCCCTTGCTCAGGTTGTCAATGGAGATATTTCGGAGAATACGGGTGATTTCAATCTGGGTTAATTCGTAGATTATAATGATATTGAGGGTGGCGTAGGCGGATATTATCTATGGAGCGGTGATGCAGCATTCGACACGGACGTGGCACTTCAGCTGGAACATTCGTATTACGGCTCAGGTCTGGCTCCCTATGATGTATATCACAACATGGCTGGCGTAACATTCGACCATGCACTTACCAGTAATACATTTTACACTTTAAAGATCACTTACTTAACTAACGAAAGACAATGCAGGTCATTAGAACTTCTCACACCGAGAGATACAACGATCTATCTAATTTACCCTGATTCTGCTACTGAAGGTGATAGTATTTGTTACCTGCATGTTACTGAGGAACCTTATGGCTATGATACTCTCCATGGTGCCTCATTTATGGTTGGAGATGACGCGGCTATAGGAGCTCATTGCGCCGGACAATTCGATACATCTACATCTGCTACCTGGAATGCAAAATTCGACTTTACCAGTCAGATTAACAGTTTTAATGAGATAAAATTCGGGTTACTTTACAACTTTGATAATTTAAATACTTACTATGAGAGGAATAGATGGGAATCTCCTGGTGAAGAGTGGGCAGTTAGCTGGAAAGCAAATCCTATACGCGGAGGCGCTTACATACAGGATAAAATTGAATTTGAAGGCGTAATTGCAAATGTAGGCGTAAGGGCAGATTATTTTAATCCGAATATCGATTGGTTTGATGTTAATCCATATTCGGATTTCTTTTCACTAACAGGTAAGGCTAACCTGGATCAGGCTCCAAAGAAATCCGCAAAAGGTCAATTAAAGTTGTCTCCTCGTTTAGGTATATCTCATCCAATCTCAGAGAACGCAAAGCTTTATTTCAATTATGGCGACTTTTATTCCTTGCCTACCTCCTATGATATGTATCAGATCTTTTATGGAAGCACAAGAACAGGTATCCTTTTCTTGGGTAATTCGGAGTTGAAAATGGCAAGGACTACAGCATATGAGTTGGGAACGGATATTAGCATAGCAGATATGTTCCGCCTCCATATCGCAGGTTATTACAAAGATGTAAAAGATGAAGCCAATACTGTAGAATATCAAAATATTGACGAGATGGTCGAATACGGGACAAGATTAAATAATGGTTATAGGGATATCCGCGGTTTTGAGATTCGCCTCGCCAAAGAATTTGGTGATTGGGTAAGGGGATGGATTAATTACGATTATAGAGTTACGTCCAGTGGTCGTACGGGCAGAGATAAATACTACGAGGATCCTTTACTACAGGAAACAGGGGGTGAGGCAGATCCCATGCAGGATAAACCGTTCCCCAGACCTATTATGAATGCAGGGATTAGCTTTTTAACCCCTGAAAGATTAGGTCCGGTTTTAGGTAGTCTCGATGTAAGTTTTCTGTATTTCTGGGAGGACGGCTATTATGTAACGGATGAGGAAAACTTCGGAGAAGCAATACTACAGTGGACGCCCTGGAAAAAAATTCAGTTGAAAATCCAGAAGACATTAAACATAGCTGGAACCAGGATTTACGTATATGGTCAGGTCGACAACCTAATGAACTGGAAATATCTGAACGTTGATGGTTTTTCTGATGAGGATGATAGGGATAGTTATTATCAGTCCTTGCATTTACCATTGTATGGTACCGGAAGATATGCAGACGATCCGTTGTATACAGCCGGAAATGACCGGCTTGGAGATGTGAGGAGCGACGATAAGTCCTATATCGATGATCCCAACATAGAACATCTTGCGTTCAGAAATCCGAGAAGCTTTAATTTTGGGTTTGGATTTAATTTCTAAAACATCGAAGAGATAAAGGAGGCAGTTCTATGAATAAAATATCTTTGTCATTGGCAGCTGTTTTTCTCATTCTGATATCAGTTTCAGGTTTTGGTGCTATAAAAACAATACGCCAGAACGAGCTTATGATATACATTACTGATTACGGAGACCAGGGAGAGGCATGTGGTGGTGTCGGCGAAATAATGAGATTTTACGAAGGGATAGAAGGAGACGCTTTGCCAGCTTGGGTTGAGTTCTTTCGCTGCGGGGGTTCACGTTTTGGCTGTAAGAATTGGTACGATCCAGAAGGAGATAGTATTGTCCCCATTAAATTATCTGGAAATCCTTATGGTGGTTCGCAACCCGGTGGGGAAAGGGATAGGGCGTTTGTTGTTCCCTATGCTGATGGAACTTATATTCGCAAGTACTATCGGTATCAACCACCAAGGACAGTTCTGGACGGATTGTCCTTAAGAGTTCCAGTAGAACGTGAGGGCGATTATTTCTCATCCGACCAAGTCTGGGGTACGGCGGACGTGATGGTTGAATCTCACTTTAGAATGTGGATGGGTTTAGATGTATATCAGAGAGTTCTCGTCTGGACACAGAAAAACCACGATGATTATGTAATATACGATTGGACGATTGTCAACTCCGGTAATATAGACCTTGATTCGGTAATTGAACGCGAAGGTATGTCTATCGATAGTCTCTACTTTATGAGACAGCTCGAAATACAGCCTCTTAATGAAGCACAGGAAAAAGCTGAATGGTATCACTGGACTGGAGTTTATCCTACCTGGGAACGTCCGGAAGATTCAGTAAGATTGATTTACTCTTATGGAGCTCTGGATTACAGGTATATCACTTATACGCGCGATGGTTTTGGAGTCTGGGATTTTAATCATGATTATTTAGATGATGTCTGTAGTGCCGGTGAAGTCACGCTGTATGTGCCTCAGGTTGATGCTAATCTTGTCCCATTGGATCCTCAGTTCCCCAACAATCCAACAAATAATGATCCGGTTCAACCAAAAACTCATGGTATCCATGGCCCTGATGATCTTCAATACAAGGAACATCCCAGCACAAGACCGATATCCGACTGGCAGGACGTATACAATATTATGAAATATGGCGAAAAAGGAGACCCTGTTTACGATTCCTATGTGGATTATATGACAGGGATTTATCCCGGTACTTATCATCCTATGCCGATGGATTTACGCGGAGTCGCACACTGGAATGATGTTGAGCCTACGGAAAAGATTTTCTGGCATGTTGTTGGTCATTACGCGTCCGGTCCCTTCAATTTAGCCTTTGGAGACACAATCAGAATTGTATGGGCTACAACAGCAGGTACATTACCTCCTCAGTCTTGCTGGGACATAGGTCATACCTGGAAGGACAGTACCATAACCTTCGTTACCCAGAGCGGAGACACACTTGATAGAGACGACATAAGTATGACATTTCCATATGTTCCTAATGCGGCTGATACAATTCACATACCTCCTACCTACAGACATAATCCGGAAGAATGGCAGGATGCCGGGTATACAAATGATGGTGCTAATTTGCTCAAAGATATGTGGGTATATTCCACTGTTGACACTGTTATAAGAAACGCAATAAATGCCCAGTGGAATTTCGACCACAATTATAATATTCCTGTGTCACCTGCCCCCCCATCAGTTGAGATTCAGTCACAGCCTGAAAGAGTTCGTATAAACTGGCTTTACGACAATCCGGCTGATATACCACCCGATCTCGCAGGATATAAAGTTTACCGAGCTATAGCCAATCCGGGTCCGGTTATTACACATGACGGCGAACATTACGGAGAATGGGTATTAATCTATAAGTGTGGAGGAACCGACCCCATAGATACTTCCGTTATCTATTCACCAACCATTGCAGATACCTTTTATGACGAAACGGCCGTACGCGGCGAAAATTATTATTATTATGTAGCCGCATTTGACGATGGAACCCATCCGGAATCGAATTATCCAAATGGAGTAATGGGTACTGCTGAAGTGCTGGAAAGCGGAAGATGGCAGAATTACAGCTTTAGACCAGCTTCATTGCAAGGGATACCGGCAGGAACGGATTTATCTCAAATTAGAGTGGTTCCAAATCCCTGTCATTTAGGCGCGCAGGGAACTATTCAATATGAGGGTGCACCTGATAAGATCAACTTTGTTAATTTACCCGGAATATGTACCATAAGAATTTACAATTTCAATGGAGATTTACTAAGGGAAATCCAACATACCAGTGGTACCGGTGACGAAGCATGGGAGAATCCCACCAGACAGTTTTATCTTACCACTTCTTCACAGCAGACTGTTGTAAGCGGAGTTTATATTGCTTATATAGAAACTCCCTCTGGCGAAAGTACAACTGTAAAATTCATAATAGTTAGATAGTGGGGAGGAAAAAATGAGAATAAGAATCGCTTTATTATCAGTTTTTCTTGTATCTATTATGTTAGTGCCTCTTCACGGACAAGAAATGAAAAAACTCGGGCAATGCGGTTTCACCTTCCTCTCTGTAAAGGTTGGAGCCAGGGCTACAGGAATGGGGGAAGCATTTACCGTAATCGGCACCGGGGCTGACGCTATCTTTTATAATCCAGCCGGGCTTGCCGATATGAATTCAGCCAAAATAGACTTTGTTGTCAACAGGACTGAGTGGATAGCGGGAACAGCCTTGAACGCTTTGGGTTTAGCATACAACATGGGTACTTTAGGTAAAGTTGGTTTTAGTTTAATTACAACCGACTACGGTGATATCTATGGAACAAGTGTCGACCCAGAAAGTGAAGCAGGGTATGCAGAGGACGGATTACTCGAAGATGTAGGAGCTTACATCGCCGGTATTTCATATGCTCGTAAGTTAACCGATAAATTCCAGATAGGTGGCAATGCGAGGTACGCGTATGAAAACCTATCAAGCAGCCCGATAGATACTGCTTTAACTGTAGTTAACGAAACCAGTACAATATCCTATGACATGGGTACTATTTTTTATCCGGGATTTAAAAGCTTCAGGTTAGGTATGTCTGTTAGAAATTTTTCAACTGAGATCAAGTATTACGAACATAATTTTCAACTGCCACTCACATTTAATGTGGCAGTGGGAATGGATATACTTGATTTATTTGGTGAAAATCCTGACCATTCAATGCTGGTCGATTTTGAAGTAGTACATCCCCGAGATTATTCAAGAAGATTGCATCTTGGAGCCGAATACTCCTATAAGGGCATTTTTATGTTAAGGTTTGGTTATAAAACCAATTATGATATAGAAAATATAACTGCGGGAGTCGGACTTAATCTTAAGGGCTTTAAGTTAAACTACTCTTATGGAAAACTTAAAGATTTCAACCTCGTAAATAGGGCTTCTATAGGAATTGCTTTTTAAAGCTTTAGAGAAAGAGAAAAATACCGATATTATAATTGGTAGAGAAAGCGATTAAGATTAATCGCTTTCTCTCTTTTTTTAACCCCGGAGAAAATTTAGTCCCTGATCATTGGTCACTGGTTACTTGTCAAAAAAATATTTTTCCTCTGCGTTCTCTGTGGTTCAGTTAGGTCTTAGATATTTGGTTTTAGGTTTTAGTAAAAATAAAAACTACAATCACTACATGCTCTACATGTGAAAAATTGTATGGGGAGAGGGGTTATAAACAAGATAAATCCGTTTTTTTTCTGTGTTCTCCGTGTCTCTGTGCGAGATATTTGTTTTACGGTCTTGACAATGAATAACTTCTATTTATTTTCAATTGAATAAAGTAACTATAATGAAAAACGGGAGGGTAGATGACGCAAGTCTTAATACCTATATTATTGCTCGGCGGATTAACGCTTATCTTTGGAGCTTTCCTGGTTTTCAGTGCCGAGAAGTTTAAA